>CAMNMO010000043.1 GCA_946544695.1 uncultured Ruminococcus sp.
CACCCAGTAAAAGCCGTCGCCCTTGAGTGTGCCCTTGTATTTACCGAACAGTGTCAGCACCAGTGCTTCCTGCGGGCGCAGCACTTTAAGTCCCAGAAACGGGATCCAGCCTAAAGCCACCCAGGCTATGCCGACCGCAGATATCAGCTTGCCTGTCCCGCCCTTCATGCATGCACCTAAGGGTATGCATGCGATGGCTGCTATGAAAAGCAGCAAAAACAGCATCATCATTGCCATTCCGTTTTTCTTTGTCGATAAGATCTTTTCAGTCATAGTAGGTTCCTCCTGTCGTTGTTGTCTCATTTCCTTGTTGTTCTTCATGGTACTGTCCAGTACCGATAGCTTTTTTGTTTATATCTTTCCTTGTCAGTTTGCAGCAGCTGCTGCGGAAGTTGCTGCACTGCATGCGATGATCGCACAGAGTGCTGCTTCCTGCGCTGCCAGCATTGCGATGGTGCTTACCGTTGCAGCCACACCCGTTATATCGTTTTCGGGCTTGAATACCACTGCTGTCAGCATTGCGGCATGCATCAGTCTTTCCTTTTTGCCGAAGCCCAGTGCGCCGTAGCCCTTCTGTGTTTCAAGGAAAGCGTCTATCTCGCAGATGGTATCTGCCAGCACCTTTTTGTCCTCATCGAACAGCGATATCGCTGCCAGTGCAGCCAGTTCATGGCTTTTGCCGTACTTCTTGCCTGCTTCGCCCAGCAGCTCGAACAGACTTACCAGCCTTGCGGTCTTGTCCTCAGCGGTGCCGTCAGCCATTGCCAGTATGTGTGAGCAGTTCTGCACTGCCTGCTTGTCGGAAAAGTGCTTTTTCAGCAGCGTGAAACACTGTTCGGCACCGTCACAAAGTTCAGCAGCGTCCTTGCAGGTCATCGCCATGAAGCCTGCCATTACGCTGTCCTCACTGCCTGTGAGAATGGGGTGTTCCTTTTTCATCATATCGAAGATGACCTTGCCGTCAGCGGCTATCTTTGCAGCGCCTGCTTCGTCGGTGGTTTCAGCTGCCGCCAGACTCAGCAGTGCGGTGTAGGCAGACCTGCCCAGCTGCTTTTTGATGACATCGTAGCAAGCCTTTGTTCTGTCAATGAATGCCTGCGGGTCATCGGATATATACATCTTAGTGATGATAGACATATCCAGTGTGCCACGCAGATATGACAGTGAGTCAACACTTTTTTTCAGCATCTTTTTGAGCTCTTTCAGCCTGTCGGGGTCAGCGGTGACACCTGCGGCAGTCAGCGTGCAGGCAGCAGCAGGGAACATGTAGCCGCTTTCCAGCTGGAATGTTTTTTTGAGCACATCACGGTTTGTGATGTAGTCGGTGCAGATCTTTCTGATAGTTTCGTTCATGTCGTTTCTCCTTATTATGTATGTGTATTATTATCATCTCTTGATGATATCATAATGATATCACATTGAATAACAAATGTCAATAGTATTTACCTTCTTTTACCTTGCTTTTGTATGCTGTTATAAAAATATCATCGTAAATCGAACGCTTGATGTACAATAAAGACAAAAAAATCCCCGAATTTTTATGACACCTGTCAAAAAAAGTTGGCTGAAAACGGTTGCAATATGGGAGAAAGTGTGCTATAATTACATAAAAGTATGCGGGGCAGCTTTGATATCTTCCGCTTTGTCACCGCCATACCCAAAATACTGTTTAACGGAGTGATGATTATGAGACCATATACACTTTTCTGTGATTCTACCTGCGACCTTCCCGAAGAACGCCTTGCTAAAATGGACTGCAAGATACTTCACCTGTCCTTCGAGATAGACGGTCAGTCCTACACCACTGAGGAGATCTCCATGCAGGAATTTTACAGGAGAATGCGTGAGGATGCCGTTACCAAGACTTCCCAGATCTCAGTGGGCGTCTGTGAAGATGCCTTTGAAGCTGAGATCAAAAAGGGCAATGATGTGCTTTATCTGGCGTTTTCTTCAGGTCTCAGCGGCACCTATAACAGTGCACTTGTCGCTAAAGACCACCTGCTTGAACAGTACCCCGATGCCAGGATAGAGGTGGTAGATTCGCTGGCTGCGTCTTCGGGCGAAGGTCTGCTGCTTATCTATGCCGAACAGAAAAAGCGTGAGGGCATGACCATTGACCAGCTGCGTGACTGGCTGGAGGTCAGCAGATACCGTATATGCCATGTATTTACCGTTGACGACCTGAAATACCTGTTCAGGGGCGGCAGAGTCAGCCGTGCGGCTGCGCTGGCAGGCACCGTTCTTGGCATAAAGCCTGTGCTTAATGTGGATAACGACGGTCACCTTATCCCGCAGGACAAGGTGCGTGGCAGGAAAAAGTCCATTGAACGTCTGGGGCAGATGATACGTGACAGGAAGGGAAGTCACCCGAACCCCATAGTCACCATAAGTCACGGCGACTGCATACAGGACGCAAAGTTCGCAGAAGCCATGATGAAGGAGATATTCGGGCAGGACACAGAGGTGGTCATAGCCTACACAGGTCCCGTTATCGGTGCGCATTCAGGTCCCGGCACACTGGCGCTGTTTTTCTGGGGCGATTACAGATAGTAACATATTGCACATTTCAGCGTGGATATCGTGCAGTTTCAAATCTTCATAAAATATTTATATAAGATAATAATCTTTGTATTTTGCATAAATTTTCAAGCTGAATTTTGTGTAAGTGTGCCAAGAAAACGATATCAATATTGTTGAAATAGTGTATTGCAATTTTCTGGGATTTCAATTATAATATAAGTAACTTTAAATGGGAAAGGGAGTTTTATAATATGAAACTGACAAAGATCTTCGCAGGCATGGCTGCTTCCGTTGTTGCGGCTTCTTGTCTGGCACTGTCCGCATCTGCGGTAGACCTGAGAAAAGATGAGCAGGCTACACCTAAGTTCAACCTGATCCTCATCACTACTGACATTCCTCTTGATGATTACGATACCGATGATGACGGCAATGATTACGCTATCGTTGACGACAAGGAAGTAAAGGTCACCAATGTAACTCTGTCACTGGGCGGCGACACCTACACACTGGACGTCGCTCCCCTGAAGTCTGACATGAACTACCTGACATGGAACGTTATCAACGTTTATGACAGCAAGTTCAGCGGCATCGAGCCTTCCCGCATTCCCGGTGAGGGCGAGACTGTAAGCCTGGATTTCACTGTTGAGACCGAGGCTGAGCTGGACGGCAACATGGGTATCGCATTCCAGACAGACGGTACATGGAATTTCAGAAACTGCTATAACCCCGATGACACCGAGGCTTCTGCAAAGGCAACATTCCCGCTGACCGCAGTAGGCGTTCAGGGTGCTGCAAACGGCTTTGACACCGATGTTCCTTGTGAGGACGCTGCACTGACAGGCGCAGGCGACTATCACCTGTCCATCGCTGCAAGCGGTGAGATCGACACTGATATTCAGGTGTTCGATGACGGTACACAGAGAAGCGGCACAGGTCTGAAGTGGTCTATGGATAAGAGCTGGGAAGCTCAGGAGGGCGAAGGCGAAGAATCCAAGGCTGAGGAAGAGTCCAAGGCAGAGGAGAGCAAGGCTGACGACAGCAAGACCGAGAGCAAGGCTGAGGAGTCTAAGGCTGAGGAAAGCAAGGCAGAAGAAAGCAAGGCTGAGGAATCCAAGACCGAGAGCAAGGCTGCTTCCAACAACACCAGCAGCAAGGCTGCTACCACCACTACCACTACCACAACCACCACCAGCAAGGCTGCTACCACCACTTCCAGCGCTGCTGCATCTGATAACACCAATCAGGCAACAGGTTCCGCTGCCGGTCTGGCAATGGCAGGTCTGGCAGTTGCAGGCGCAGTTGCAGTTATTTCCAAGAGAAAGTAATTTTCCATCAATACAACATCTTATGAAGAGTCTCCCTTATGGGGGACTCTTTTTTTGGCGGACTTTCAGCGGCACCAAAAAAAGGCACCCCTGCTTTTGCAGAAGTGCCTGTGGAATATTCGTCTTATTCGCTGAGCTTGGAAATAGCTTCCTTCATGCGGTTGATGTCGTCAAGGCTCTTGGAAAGTCTCTCAACATCGCCTGTCAGCAGTGCTGATGTCTCACCGAGGGTGGAGTTTATGTTAGCCACCATTGCGTCCATTATGCTCTGCTTCTTGTTGTTGGCGTCAGCGATTATGTTCTCAGCCTCAGCCCTTGCCCGACCGATTATGTCAGCAGCTTCCTGATTAGCCTTCTCAACAGTCTCTCTTGCATACTGGTTTGCACGCTCGATTATCTCCTGCTGGCTCACCAGCTTGTCAGCCTCAGCTTTAGCAGCCTTCATTACCTCAGCTTTTTCAGTCTCGGCAGCCTGCTTGATCTCCTCAGCTTCCTTCTTGGAATTTTCAAGGATAGTCTTGCGCTGAACTTCCAGCTCCTGAGCACGCTTTATCTCGGGGGGGACGCTCATTCTAACTTCATCGACCAGCTCATGCAGCTGATCGCCGTCTACCATCTTTTTGTTGGAGAAGGGTACAGTCGCACCGTTATCGATAGTTTCGTCTATTCTCTCCAGCAGGTCGTTCAGGGGAGTGTACTCCTTGGGTTCGCTCATAATGATACTTCCTTTCGTCGTGCCCGTACTTCGTCGGGCTTTTATTTATCCGCAGGCTGCAGCCTGTTTTTTATCATTTCCAGTATCTCGGGGGAAACAAAGCCCGAAATATCACCGCCGAAGCTTGCTATCTCCTTGACAACGCTTGACGACAGGAACATATTCTCGCCCGCCGTGGTCAGGAAAACAGTTTCGGCATCGTTATACAGTTTTTTGTTGGCAAGCGCCATCTGGAACTCATATTCAAAGTCAGATACAGCACGCAGACCCTTCACGATCACCGCAGCACCTGTCATTTTAAGGTAATCCGCCAGCAGACCGTCATAGCAGTCCACCACCACATTATCAAGATCTTTGGTGACAGCGATTATCATTTCCATTCTTTCTTTGGTGGAAAATACAGCCTTGTTCTTGTTGCGGTTGAAGCTGACCAGCACTATCACCTTGTCAAACAGCTTAGAAGCTCGCTCGATAATATCAAGATGACCGAGTGTAACAGGGTCGAAGCTTCCCGGGCATACAGCAATTTTCATATCAGATTATTCTTCCTCTGTCGGTATTTTAAAAATAGTAACAGCTATTTTGCCGTACTTGTAGCGCTTGTGCTTTTTCAGTCTGCCGAACTCATCACCGAGTTCAAGTCCCTTTTCGTGCTCGCATATAACTATGGCACGGTCGCTGAGGTGTTTATCAAGTTCAGGCAGGACTTTTTCGATGGTACCGAAGCCGTAAGGCGGGTCAAGTATAACGATATCGAACTGACCTTTAGCGACTTTGAGGTATTCAAGGCTGTCCATATTGAGAACACGGGATTCCTTATTGAACTTGCAGTCGGTGATATTCTCCTTGATAACAGCGACAGCAGCGGGGTTGGAATCGACGAAAACGCAGTGTGACGCATCACGGCTGAGGGCTTCAATGCCCATCTGACCGCTGCCTGCGAAAAGGTCGAGCACCTGAGACCCCGGGACATCGAACTGTATAGCTGAAAAGACAGCTTCCTTGACCATATCGGTAGTGGGTCTGGTATCGAGTGTATCGAGTGTTTTCAATTTTTTGCCTCTGCGTGAACCGGTAATAACTCTCATAAAACAATACTCCTATAACGCTTATACAACTATTATACAATATTTCTGAGCTTTTGTCCAGTACATTTTTCACATTTTTTATATTTTTTACAATAGCGTGCGAAAAGTCAGGGAAAAAGTCGGACGGACAGAGAAAGACAGAAGTGTGCCCTCCTCATCAGACTGTCATCATCACTGCGTTTCATATCACACTTGATGCGAATATTGTGTAACTGCACTATCGCCATCTGCTTGGCAGTCTTTCCGTAACAACAAAAAACCCCGACTGTTGTCGAGGCTTTCTGCGAAGTATAGAAGTATATATGAAGAAAAAAATATGAGGATCTCTCATGCTAATACCCAATAACTTGCCCTGCATTCCTCCGTCTCGCCATAGTGATTAGCCATGGCAGAGACGAAAGAAGAGGTGGAGAAATTGGAGAAAAAAATATATGAAAAAAAGTTATTGTTAAATTCGGATAGAATGGTTTCTTTTGTTACTATTATGATACAGGTGTTTTGTGATAATTGTGTGAAAACCAACCAAAATATATGCGAAAATATTGAAAGCATTATGTAAATAAAAAGCATAAATTTCTCTTTACAAATGAAGTAAAATTTGTTATAATATATAGTAGAAGCGCAGATACGCTGCGAAAACAACGAAAATTCTATCGAAAATTAAGGAGCTGTCTCTATGAATGATAATTACCGCTCCAATGCCATGAGACATTTTAAAACTATTACCCGCCATAGGCATGAGGTCATGAAAAATTGTTTCCGTGCAGGCATACCCGTGCAGGGTCTGCTGCATGACCTGTCAAAGTATTCCAAAGAGGAATTCTCACTGGGCGTCAAATACTTTCAGGGTACAAGGTCCCCCCATGAGGGCGAAAGAGATGCTTATGGCTATTCACTTGCATGGATGCACCATAAAGGCAGAAATAAACATCACTTTGAATACTGGACCGACTACGATCCCGTCACGAGGCTTATGAGTCCTGTGAAAATGCCGCTTAAATATGTCAAGGAGATGTTCTGTGACAGGGTGGCGGCAAGCAAGATATACATGAAAAAAGATTATAATGACGGCTCGGCGCTCGCTTACTTCATGCGTGGCAAAAAGACCCGTATGATACACCCCGAGACTTCCGAGCTTTTGGAAAAACTTCTGACCATGCTGCGTGATAAGGGCGAAAGATACACCTTCGCCTATGTCAGAAGGCTGAAGAAATACTGATCCCGTTCGGTGCGGAAAAGAGGGGTAATATGGCAAAGGATAATAATACCAAGGTAATAGGTGTGGTTTGTGCGGGTATCCATGAGGAGGGCGTGCAGAATACCGTTGTGGGTATGGTGAACTCCATCAAGGCAAGGCACCACAAGGCGGTGGTCATAAGTACCTTTACCTACTATAATACCGAGTATACATCGGGTGAAGTTAGTGTTTTTAAACTGCTCAACGCCGATGTGTTCGACGGTTTTATCCTTATGCCCGAAACCATCAAGAGTGATGAGGTCTGGGCGGATATCCTTGCTGATACCCGTGCAACAGGCAAGCCCTTTATCTGTGTTGACCGTGATGTTGAAGGTGCAGCAAGCATCGTCTATGACTACGGCGGCGCTTTTGAACAGCTGGTGAGACATATAGTCGAATACCATAAGCCACGCCGCATCAACTTTGTCGGCGGTATGGAGAACAACAGCTTTTCCGAGGAAAGACTGAATGTGTTCAAAAAGGTGCTGGCAGAAAACGGAAGGCAGTTCGAGGAAGAAAGGTTCGGTTACGGACAGTTCTGGGAATATCCCACTTATGATGTCATGGACAAATTCTGGAAGAGTGACCTTGAAAAGCCTGATGCTATTATATGCTGCAACGATGCGGAAGCGATAGCGGTATGCAAATATCTGCGTGACAGAGGTGTGCAGGTGCCCGAGGACATAATAGTCAGCGGTTTTGACGGTATCGAACAGGAAAAGTACATGGTGCCCAGACTGACGACAGCAGCCTGCGATTTCGAGAAAATGTGCGAAACTGCCGCAGAGGAGATATGCAAAGCCTTTGACGGCAAAGAGATGACAAGGCTTACCACCATACCCTACATCATCAGGATATCGCAGTCATGCGGGTGCAAACCGTTGGATGACGGTGAAAAGACCACCAAGCTGCTGAAGCTGTATAACATGATAAACGCATCGGCTTTCCATGAAAAGACCATGTTTGATTACAGCGGACAGATGGTCGAACTGAAAGACTATGACAGCATGGCTGAACTTATGCCAAAGTATTCGGCGGATAATGCATGGTGCTGTATCGCCCCTTCATTCCTTTTTGATAAGCAAAGCAAGCATGAGTTTGCGGGCTGCTTTGATGAGGACATGGTGATGTTCGTGCATATAGACGGCGGCATGAAGGAGCGTGACATACTCTTTAAGACAAATGACCTGCTGCCCGATATGGACAGGGCACTTGAAGAAAACGACGCCCTGCTGTTCGTGCCTATGGGTTTTCAGGGTGAAACGATAGGCTATATGGCAGTCTCGATGGATAAGAGGGAGTTCAGTTTCCTGTATACCCACAGGTTCATCAACAATACCAACCGCATACTTGAAACGTTGAAAACACGCATAAAATTGCAGAATGCCTATGCGAAAGTGGCGGACATGCACATGCGTGACCCGATGACGGGTATATATAACCGCAGGGGCTTCTATATGTGCATGGCAGAACTTTCAGAAAGCGGCGGCAACCATTTTGCGCTGTTTTCGGCTGACCTTGACAACTTAAAGACCATCAACGATACCTACGGGCATTCGGTGGGGGACAAAGCTATAATCGCAGCTGCGCAGGCAGTCAGCAGGGCAGGCGGGCACGGCGGTGTGTACGCCAGGTTTGGCGGCGACGAATTTGTGGCAGTTATACCGCTTTCGGGCGAAGCCACGATAGGCGGATATATAGAGCGTGTCAGTGAGGAGGTACGCAAATACAACGAAACGGGCGAAGCACCTTTCACATTGGGTATAAGCATCGGCGGTGCTGAACTGCAAATAACAGACAGAGACAACATTGACCGTGCAATGAAAGCAGCGGACAGGAATATGTACGAATGTAAGAAAATGCACAGGTCGGGCAGGGAATAGCTAAAGCATGATGACAGCAGCAAATAATGTGCTGTGACAAAGAGTCGGGCTTTTATCGGCGCTGTTTGTCTGCCCGCTTATTCTATATTTCCAAGACAGGAGTGACTGCCCTTAATGGCTAAAGTTAATGATAGAAACGGACAGATGCTGTCCTCAATGTTTAA
The DNA here is from genome assembly GCA_946544695.1 of uncultured Ruminococcus sp. Taxonomy (GTDB): domain Bacteria; phylum Bacillota; class Clostridia; order Oscillospirales; family Ruminococcaceae; genus Hominimerdicola. The sequence continues at coordinate 8,933 of CAMNMO010000043.1, forward strand.
CCTGAGAAGTGATATGGCTTCTTATGACGAGATCGAAAATACTATTGTAAGCGGTTCAAAATTGCAGGGCACCAACGCATGGATACTCATGATGGCTATACTCGTGGCTTCTGTTGGACTTAATACCAACTCAACTGCCGTTATCATAGGTGCCATGCTCATATCTCCGCTGATGGGCGGTATCATCGCCATCGCTTACGGCATCGCCACCAATAACCTGACACTGGCTAAATTTTCAGCCGTCAGGCTTACAGTGCAGATACTCATCAGTGTGGCGACTTCCTTCGTGTATTTTTCCATATCACCGCTGAATGCGCCGTCAAGCGAACTTCTTGCACGCACCAGCCCCACTGTTTATGACGTGCTGATTGCTGCAAGCGGCGGATTCGCAGGCGCTATCGGTCAGACCCGCAAGGAGAAAAGCAACGTTATCCCTGGTGTTGCCATCGCCACCGCACTTATGCCGCCGCTGTGTACCGCAGGCTATGGGCTTGCACACCGCAACTGGGCATATTTCAGCGGTGCACTTTACCTGTTTTTCATAAACGGTTTCTTTATTTGCGTGACTGCCGTAATAGTGCTGAAATACCTGCGTGTGCCGCAGTTCAAGGAGCTTGACAAAAAGCAGCTCAGCAAGATACACCGCTCCATCGCAGTTATCGCTGTTATCACCATGTTACCCAGCATTTATTTCGCTTATAACCAGATAAGGGATACCATTGAAAATTCCAATGCCGAGAACTACATAAAAAATGAGTTTGTGTTTGACGGCACACAGGTCGTCCAGAAGAACATCGACATCAACGACAAGACCATTGAAGTCTCGCTGATAGGCAAGGAGATAACCCCCGAAGAACAGAATGAGCTGGAAGAAAAGCTCACATCATATAAGCTGGACAGCTACTCGCTCATCATCACGCAGACGACGGTCAAAAGCGGCATAACGGCAGAGGAAGTCAAGGCGCTGCTGGCTGAGTATGAATCGGACGAGGACGAACCTGTCGTTGAGGAGATCCTTGCGATCAAGGAAAACGAAGAATTGCAGGAAGAAAACAACAAGCTGAAAAGCGAGAACGACAGTCTGCGGCAGCAGATAGAAAAGTCAGAGGCTGAGAAGATAGATATTGAACAGATAAGCGCCGAACTCAATGCTATAAATCTGAAGATCACCGGTGCAGCTGCGGCAAAGGCGGATATCTATGTGTCGGCAGAGGACCAGGGCAGCCGCACGATAGTGACGCTTTTCGTGACCAAGCAGCTTGACAAGAACGAGCTTGCGACAGTTACGGGCTGGCTGGAGGCAAGGCTGGGCGTGAAGGATATAACTGTATTGCAGCAGACGATGGCGCAGTATAACGGCGAAGAAAGCTCGGCTGCCGAAAAGTCCGAGAAAACTGAAAAGACTGAGAAAACCAAAACAGATGACAGCTCAAAGAGTGAATAAAATGCAGCTTGCGACCGCTGCAAAACTTTCCATATATCAAAAAAACACCCTTGCACTATGCAAGGGTGTTTCGTTATCTCAGTTTATAACTGTTCGCTCGGTCTTATGCGGGACGGTCGGTTTCCTCAGTCTCCGGCTCCTCCATATCGAACTGCTCCCAGTCGAAATCATCATCGTTGAATTCAAATTCGCTGTCATCATAATCGTAGTCATAGTCATCATAACCGCCTACGGTGCCGCCGAAGAACTCGTTGTACATGTCTTCGCCCATCTTGTCCTTGATGCTGTTCTGGAATCCTTCAAGATCGCAGTTCTCAAGATACTGGTTCAGCTCTTCTTCATCAAGTGCATTGTATACAGTAGCATCACTTGCGGGAAGCTCAACGTCGGAAGCTTCGGTCTTGTTGCTCTTCATGGTCAGAGTCAGTGCATCTTCACCGTCAATACCGAAGTTGAACTTGATGTCCACATTGTCCTCGGTAGATGCAGATACTATCTCAAACCAGCCGCTTTCGCTTGCGCCGTCCTGGTTGTTGTTGATATCTATCCTCATGGTGCCTGCAAAGTTGTCGCCGACATTCTTCATGTCCTTTACATCATATACTATCTTCATAGTCTCAGCACCATCCTCGGTGGAGGTGATGGTGTATGTGCCGTTAACAGCGCCGTCGTCGCTCTTGAGTGCGCCGAATGCGGTCATCTCAGTGCCGTCGCCTGCATCGAAGAACATGTCGATACCCTCAGCGTCTTCATTGCTTACAACAACGTATCTCAGCACGCCTTCTTCGCTGTCAGGTGTCAGGGTGAAGCCTGTGAACTCGCCGTCAGCATTCTCGTAGGTCTCCAGTGTTACCTTGCTGTCGTCCTCTGTGTCGAACTCGCCATCAATACTTTCGATCATGCTGTCAACAGCTTCTTCGTAAGTGGGAGGAGTGTTATCGGTGCTGTCCATTGTGTTCATCTGCTGGGTCAGTACCTGCTCAACACCCTGGTCATACAGCTTCTTGATCTGCTCATCTGTCTTCAGCTTATCCAGAACAGCCCTTGTTATCTTGTCTGCATCAGCATTTGTCAGCTCGTATGTCTTTGAGGTGTACTCGTAGCTTATGCCGTCGATATCACCGCTCTTGGTGCCTTCCTCCTTGACCTCGGGGAAGTTGTCCTTTACGACCTGCTCGTATTCCTTGATATCAGCCTCGAAAGCCTCAGCGTCAAAGTCGATGTCCTGTGCAGTCTGCTCATACTGGCTCAGATCCATGCCTGCTTCGTCCTTGATATACTGCTCGGCATCAGCCTTGTTTACCTTCAGGTAAGCATCGGAAAGCTCGGGCACCTTAATGAACATCTCATCGCCGTTCTCTCTTGTCAGAACTTCGTTGATGGTCATCAGGGTCTCGCCGCCGTAGGTCAGTGTGATGTCGCCGCCTTCGTTGCCGCCCTTCTGTCTGCTGGATACGTTCATGCCCAGATCCTCGGGGACGCTGGTCATATTCTTTGTCATAGCAGTACCGAATGAAACGTTGAACGAACCCTCATAAGCATAGTCAACATCGCCGCTTGCGATATCCTGTGCTCTGTCGATGGTGTTGCTGATATTCTCTGCCATAACGCTCAGCTTGGGCGATACGGTAGTTGTGGAATTCTTAGTCTTATCGGCAGTCTTGCCGTCCTTATTCAATACAAAATATCCTACGCCCGAACCTACTATCGAGAGACCGAGCACGCCCGCCAGTACGGGAGTAAGTACATTCTTCTTTACCATAGTTGCTACCTCCTGAAAATTAGAACATATATTTCTTTCTTTTTTACCTTAGGCTCAGAGCTTCCCACGGCTCCTTGCCGTACATTGGTTTGATATGCAACTTAACTATATCATAAATCCCAAAGTCTGTCAATAGTTAATATTATAAAAATTACCGTGCCTTCATAAGCTAAAATAGGGCATTTCGGGCATCATAGTTAAGGTGATGTGATAGATATGTCAGTTTGGTGAAAGTACTGTGTATCAGCTGTTCACTTCAACGCCGTAGCTGCCGCAGAGGGTCGCAAGGGCTTCCTTGTAACCCAGACCCACCGTCCTCAGCTTCCAGCCGTTTTTGTTATAAAGTTCCAGCGCCACTGCGGACTTTTCATTTGTCAGACCTTCAAGTTCATAGCTGCATATCTCCTGACCGTTACAGCTTATGCGGACTGTCGGCTTTGTGACACAGCTGAATACATGCGCTGCGTTGTCGCCGTATATTGCAAATGCCACTGACAGCTTAGATATATCCTTGTCCACCTTGCCAAGTTCGACAGTAAAGCAGCGTGTGTTGGTGGGGTGATTGTTCACTGCCCTGTCCACCGATGACTTCTGCCCGAAGAACACCAGGTCGGCATCGCTGCGCACCTTGCCGTTTGCACCCAGCAGGAAGATGTAGCCGTCAATGTCAAGTCCCTCTTCTGCCTGATAGTCCATCTCGACCACCAGCATCTTGTCGGTATATGCGCTGAGATCAAACCTTGCGCCCCTTATGAGCTTTACGCTTTCTGTTTCGGCAGACTCGTCTGCGGGTGTGATATCCTCGGGTGCAGCGTTGATCATCTGTTCCTCAGCCGCAGGCGCATCAGCAGGTTCAACCGTTTCGACCGCAGGCTCAACGACCTCAGCGGCAGGTTCAACC
>CAMNMO010000044.1 GCA_946544695.1 uncultured Ruminococcus sp.
AGACACCGACAGGGCAGGTACCTTGCGGCACTGCCCATGATGATTTTTGTTTTTTTATCGTGATCTACCAGCCATGTTCCATAAGCCAGTTGTTAAGATATCTCTCACGGTCACGCAGTTCTTTGTCACCGCCCTTGAAATGCCCCTGCTCCAGTTCGCCTACTACGCCGCCGTCCACAAGATAAAGCACCCTGCTGCACCTTGCAGCGACCTTCGGGTCATGTGTTACACACATGATAGTCGTGCCGTCGTTATTAAGCGACAGAAGTTCATTCATGACTTCATCTGAACTTGAACGGTTGAGTGCGCCCGTGGGTTCATCTGCGAATATCATTTTCGGTGAATTTATCATGCTGCGGCAGATACATGCCCTTTGCAGCTGTCCGCCCGAAACTTCATTGATATCATTGCCGCTTACCTCGATTATACCAAGCCTGCGCATCAGTGCAAGCCCACGATCTGTTATCTGCCTGCGGCTTTCCTTTGTCTTTTTGGATTTTACAGCAGGCAGTATTATATTATCCAGCACCGATAGATTCTTCATCATATACATCTGCTGAAAGATAAAGCCCATCTCATCAAGGCGGAGTTCAGAGAGCGAATTATCATCGAGTTCGGTAATATTCCTGCCGCAGAAATACACTTCGCCCGCAGTCACCCTGTCCATGCCCGAGACACAGTAAAGCAGTGTGCTTTTGCCCGAACCCGAAGGTCCCATAACAGCCACCATCTCGCCTTCATTAATGACAAGGTCTATATTTTTGAGCACGTTGTTCTGCCGCTTGTTGACTATATACGTCTTGCAAAGGCTTTTAGCCTGTAATACAGTTTCCATGTTCTATCCTCGCTTTTTCTTATTGACAGCACGGTAATTGAAATGTTTTTGCAAAGCAGGATATCTTCCCTGCGAGATAAACGAGGGAAGATATCTTCATTTTTGTTTTACTCGATACTTGCTGTATCAGCAGCCTTGATGGTCTTGGTATAAAGGGCTGTCAGCAGCGAACCGATAACTGTTACTCCGATCAGTATGGCAGGAGCAATAACAAATGTCTCAATGATGTCATGGTCGCATTTAACAGAGATAACATCGCCTATCAGGGTGCATATCCTGCTCATCATTATATCCGACAGAGGAAACACCACTGCGGAGGCTGCTATGCAGGCTATGACAGCTGCTATCATGAACCTGAGTGCGTGCTGCCTGATTATGCTGCCGCTGCGGATACCTACGGCTTTCATCAGTGCTATCTCGCTTTTCTCCTTTGAGATGAACGAGCGCTCCATAAGCACCACTATCAGCGCTGTCACGATGACAGTCAATATCATTATCATCTTCTTGATAGCGTTCAGTGTATCAGACATTCCCGTCATGGTATTCATCATATCCGATGTGGTCATGACCTTATCCGTGCCAAGTATATCCTTTATCTTTTCGATATTCTTATCTATCTGAGCCTTGTCGGGTGAGTCCTTGAAATGTATCTGAATACCCATGCAGTTGCTGAAATTATTTTTCTCGGCGTCCATGCCTTTTCTCATATACACCGCATGGACACTGAAGGTCGAATGCAGACCCGTGATGATAAACTCTTTTTCACCACTGTCAAGTTCTATGGTAATACTGTCGCCTATCTTTGCGCCCAGTTCTTCAAGCACGCTTTTTGATACCGCTATCTCATCGTCTTTTTTGGGAAGAAAGCCCTCTTCTATGGAAAGGTCACTGTCGATATTGCCTAAAGAATAACATAGCATGACCTTAGAAGTCTTATCTCCGAGACTTGCGTGATTATTAGTTTTCTCACACAATATGGCACATTCGGCGGGCATACCGTTTTCTTCCAGCATTTTCTCTGTCTTTTCGATCATCTCCTCAGGGCTATTCTCACCCGAGAAGAACGGTGCCAGATAATCAAGATCCAATATGTGGGCTTCACTTTTTGCCACATCGAAAAGCGGCAGCAGCTTCTCACTTTTAAGTGTCAGCGCAGAGCTTGACACGAGTGTTATCAGCAGCACGCAAAGTGCGAACACTGTGGAGATCACGGCAAACTGCTTAGGTGCGCTCAGCACATCGTTGAGTGCCATAAAGCCTGTGTATGGCAGCTTTGACTTGCCGAGGACAAGTATGCTTTTTTTACCGAAGCGCTCACCTGTCTGACCGGTTCTGACAGCGTCGATAGGCGAAAGCTTCTTCACCCTGCGTGTGCAGCCGTAACAGAACAGCATTATAACAAGTATAACAGCTGCCACGCTTGCAGCGCCCAGCAGACTTCCCTGTGAGCTGCCAAGCACCATATTCTCCGAAACGGTATCCAGCATCATATTTGTAAGGGGTATCGAGCAGACAAAGCCCACCAGCGAACCTATGACTGCTATGGCGAGATACTTGACTATATAAAGCTGGCGTATATCCCTGTTCTTTATGCCCACTGCTTTCATTACGCCTATCTCACGAAATTCCTCGCTGATAGTAAAACCTATGGTGAAACGCAGCACGATGAATGCAGTTATCATAAGCACCACGCTGATGACAAGCATTATGTAAGCTGCAAACATATCATAGATATACAGGTCCTTCGCTTCTTCCCTGGTGGTGCAGTATAATTCCCTGCCCTCCAGATAATCAATTACTGCCTGTGTATCATCGGTACTTACATAAAGCCTGCTGAGAGGTTCGTGTGAAGCATCTGACTGTTCGTTTTTTATTAGATCATAATCAGCCTTGTTGAGTATGATAAAAGGAGTATAAGAATCCTCATTGCCGAAGACCGCACCCTTAAAACGTCCCGAATAGGTAAGCTCAAGCTTGACGTCATCGACCGTAAGCTCGACCTTGTCACCCTTTTTTATATCAAGTCCGCCCTGCAGAAAAGGTGCGGTGACATAAAAGCAGCCTTTATCCACATCGCTAATGACATTGTTATCCTCATCATAATAGTTCAGCGCCATTTCCTCATCGGAAAGCAGGTTACTGTTGGAGATAAAGTTTGTAAGCTGTTTGCCGTGGAGCGAAAAGCTTTTGGAGTCCATAACAACAGTGTATTCCTCTTTCTTTATCTCACTGACACAGGACAGTTCCCTGAGTTCATCTGCAAGCTCATCAGACTCATGACACAATATCATCAGTTCGGGCACGCCTGCCTCGTCAAAATAATAGTCGATGCCGCCTGTAACGGCTGCGATGTTGTTCACACTTGCCGCTGCAAACATCGAACAAAGTATGATGAACAGCAGCAGTATGACGTTCATTGTCTTTTTGCGTTTAAGGTCTTTTTTCAGTATGCTCCAAAACATAGTTTCTCGCTCCTTTTCACAGTTTCGTTTTGTTTCTATGTTCAGAGTATAGCATATCAATTCTTAACAAGTCTTTAAATCTTGCAAAGCCCGAAAATAAGAACTTTCATCATTTCAGTCAAACTTTTGCGGCACGATATCTTAATTCATCCGCCGCCATGATATGCCGTGTGTTGACCACAGTTATCATTATAGCACGGCGGGTATTTTTTGTCAACGAAAACGGCTTTGCAGCAAAAAAGCAGAGCCGCCGATGCAGCCCCGCTTTACAGAACTTTATTTGCTTCCTATCAGCATAACAGTAACGCCGAGGGTATTGTACAGGATATGGACTATTACAGGAATGCCGAGACTTTTGCTTTTGGAATACAGAAAACACATTATAAGGCTGAATATCATATAGCCGCCAATATTAAGGAACTGTGTTGCATCACCGCCCCACACACCTGCGACCACTACATGCTGCAAGCCGAAAAGCAAAGCAGTCACCGAATAGGCAGCGAACCTGTTCTTCTCATAAAGCAGACCGAACAAGGTGTAGCGGTAAAGCAGTTCTTCAAGCACGGGACCGAAAAGACATGACAGCGTGCCTATCAGCAGCGGGTACTTTTTTATCAGCCCGAACATGTAGTCGTTATTGCCGTTTGAGGGTGACAGACCTGTTATGCTTTTAAGCACAGGCAGCAGAATATTGTCCCAAAGCATCACTTGCAGACCGAACAGCATAACTATGCCAAGCAATATATACAGCAGTATCTTCGGGCGTTTGCCTATTTTTTTGAACTCCTGCCACAGCTGCGGCAGCATGACAGCAACAACAACACCTTCCATTGCATTGAATGCATAGGACAACACTTTGCTGCCTGTAATATTTATCAGGGCAGTGCAGTACAGCACAAGCATAGTCAGGCACAGTATGTTCTTCCATTTCGGTGCCGAATTGTATTTTGTTTCTTCCATTTTGTTTCTTCCTTTTTTCTGTTCTTTTTCTGAATGCAGGTATCAGGTATCGGCATTTGAAACATTATACACCATTTGCATGTAAATGTCAATACATAAAGACGCAGGGTTGACTTAACAGCGGCGATATGGTAAAATACTATAAACATCATCAGAGGAGGAACTGCAATGAACGATAAACTATTTCTTGAGACCGAACCCAAATGGACACGCAAGCCTGCAAATTTCACGATAAACGGCGGCATTGCCGAGATAATTACCGAAAGCGGGACTGACCTGTGGCAGAGGACATATTACGGCTTCTGCAATGACAACGCACCTGTTTTGCAGACTCAGACCGATGAACAGTTTTTTTCTTTCACGGTAAAGACCAAGTTTGAAAGCAAGGTGCTGTTTGACCAGTGCGGAGTGGTGATGTACCTTGACAGCGAGAACTGGTTCAAGGCTTCGATAGAATACGAAAATGACAGCATACAGCGGCTTGGCAGCGTTGTTACGAACAACGGCTACTCCGACTGGGCTACCACCGATATTCCCGCTGATATAAAGGAGATGTGGTACCGTCTTTCCCGCAGAGGCAGTGATTTCTGCATCGAGAACAGCACTGACGGGATAAACTTCAAGCAGATGAGGATATTCCACCTGTTCAGCGGCGGGGGTAAAGTAAGCTTCGGGATATATGCTGCAAGCCCCTCTGACAGTTCATTCAAAGCAACTTTCAGCGATATGGTCATAACAGACTGCAAATGGCAGGCGCACAAGGGCTGACCTTTTTATCGTCATGCCGTGATATGATAAGCACGATGCCCCGAAGCTGCAAGAGACTTCGGGGCATCGTTATATATAAACATCTGCCGAAAACAAGGCGGCTGTTTTATGGCGATGTGTCAAAGCGGCAGGTCCTTCTTTTTGAAAACTATGCCGCATATCATGTAAGCTGCGACAGCTATAAGTGCGGGGAATATCATCTTTACTGCCCAGTCGTTATTTCCGGAAAGCACTGACTGATGGTCGTAAAAAGTGCAGATAGTCAGGTACTTGAACTTGTCAAGTCCGGAAACGCCAAGTCTGCCGAACATTGCAAGCATGTTTGAAAGCACCGAAACACCTGTGAAAACACCACTCATGCCTATCGAATACTTGGATGAATTGAATATTCCCGAAAACATCAGGCAGACAGCACCAAGCGCTATGCAGACAAGCAGTGCGGAAAGATTGACTTTCAGTATCATCTCAGCAGTCAGGTCACCCTGCACGGGCAGCTTGGGGTCGCCCATTGCAGTTGCAAGCGTGATGGGCTTTGCGGCATTCACCGCAAGGTGCATTAAAGTCTGCACTGCGAACATGAGTATGAGCGAAAGGGTCATAAAAACTATCTGTGTGAATGTGACAGCCGAACGCTTTATTGGTGTGGAAAGCACGTAAGCCATCGACCCCCTGTCCACCTGACCTGCTATCAGTTTGTTTGCGGTAACAAGCACGTATATGGCGGGAAGAATGGTGGTCATCATACCGTAGAATATGACGAACAGCAATGACTGTGTCATTTCAAGCGCTGCGAACTGCACACACAGCAGTGACATCACCCCTGTTATCGAACCCCAAATAACTGCATTTGATCTTACTGACTGTTTGAATAAAGGTAAACTGAACATTATGCTGCTCCTCCGTTTTCTATATATTTTTTGTAGTACATTTCAAGTGTGTAAGGCACACAGCGCACATAGCGCATATCATAGCCCGCAAGCTGAGCTATAAGCTCGTTTGTCCGCTGTATGGGGACAACTGCCGTGAGATGCAGGTATTCATCATTGCAGGCTTCTGTTTCAAAAGTGGTCTTTGCCTTGAAATCAAGATACTGCGCTTTGTCTGCAAAGCCTATGCGGTATAATCCTGGCAGGTCGGACTTGTGAAGATCTCTGCTGATGGTATCGATCATTCTGCCTTCGTTTATAAATGTGACCTTATCGCAGGTGTCTTGAAGTTCCTTGAAGATATGGCTGGACATGAACACCGTTGCACCACGCTGTTTCTGTTCGAGAATGAGTTCTGTCAGGCTGTCACGCATCACAGGGTCAAGACCAGTTGAGGGTTCATCCAGCAGCAGCACATCGGGCTTTGCCATAAATGCTGCCACAAGCGCCATCTTCTGCTTCATGCCCTTACTCATTCGCCTGAGAGGTGCTGAGGTGTCTATCTTGAAGCGGTCGATGAGCTGCTCGGTATAAGCCATATCCTTTATGCCCAGATACTGTGCCTGTATCTTCAGAAAATCAGTGCCGCTGCCCACATCGGGGAAATCTATCTGACCCGGCACATAACCAAGATGCTTCATTATCTTCTCGGGGTGCTTGCGGCAGTCGGTGCCCATTATCTCGCAGCTACCGCTGTCGGGTCTGATAAAGCCCATAAGGTGGCGCATCGTGGTGGTCTTGCCGCTGCCGTTCGTGCCGACAAGCCCGTAGATCTCACCTTGCTCAATGCTGATATCCAGCCCGAAAATGCCACGCCCCTTGCCGTAATCCTTAGTAAGCTCGTTTATCCTTATAAGCTCAGGCATACTGTACACCTCCCACTTTGAATCTCTTTTCGTTCCTATAAAAATGCATGAAGTACTCCTCCAGCGTCACCGAATGCTCGGTCAGAGACTTCAGCCTGCATACCGACAGCGCAGCAAGGAACCTGTTAGTGTCCTTATCAGGCACTGATATTATGCATTTTTTCACCGATTTGTCGCCCTGTTCGGGACAGAGACCCGAACCGATGAAACGCTCATAGTCCGACTGTGTTTCAAACTCGATGGTAAAGCGGTTTTTAAGACCATGCTTCACATCTGCCGCAGCCACTGTGGAGATAAGCCTGCCTTCCTTGATGATAGCGATGCGGTCACACAAAGCTTCCACCTCACTGAAAATATGGCTTGACAGCAGAATAGTCTTGCCACGCTGTTTTTCTTCACGGATAAAGCTTATGAATTCCTCCTGCATAACTGGATCAAGTCCACTGGTAGGCTCATCGAGCAGCAGTATATCAGGGTCAGACATAAAGGCTGTGACCACCGCAAGCTTGCGTTTTTCACCTATGCTCATTCGCTTGACACCGCAGTCGGGGTCGAGACGAAAACGTTCAAGCAGTTCATCTGTGCGGTCGTTTTTTTCAGAACGGCGCATATCCCTCATCATCTTTATGAACTGTCTGCCTGTGAGACCGTCGGGCAATGCGACTTCTCCGGGAAGATATCCCACGCTTTTGAGTATCTCGTGATGCTTTGCCGTGCTGTCCAGCCCGTTTATCTCAGCTTTGCCGCTCTGAGGACTTGAAAAGCCCATCAGGTGGCGCATGGTGGTGGACTTCCCTGCCCCGTTGGGTCCCAGGAATCCCAGTGTTTCGCCCTTTTCCACACCAAAGCTCACATAAAAGACGCCCCTGCCGTGTCCGTAATCCTTTGTCAGTTTTTCGACATTGATCGTACTCATTCTTATCCCTCCGTTTGTTTCTTGCTGTTTCACTTGGTATGTCTGTATTTTACACAGCTTTTGTTGCAGAAACCATGCAGTATTGTTTCAGTAATATTAATCCGAAAACGGTATGTCAACGGGATAACCATAAAACAAAATGCCCACGATTGCTTGATAACACCCGTGGGCATAGTTTATGATCTGTGTCTCTGTCAGGTATATGCCGATATCATTCTTTAAGGATGACCGTGAATTTTGTGCCTTTGCCGACCTCACTTTCGACCGAGATACTGCCGCCTGTCAGCTGGAGTACTCTAAGTGCCAGCGCAAGTCCCAGCCCGTTGCCTTCGGTGGAATGCGAGGTATCACCCTGAAAGAACTTGTCATAGATGTGCTTTGCGGTATGTTCGTCCATGCCGCAGCCCGTATCCTCAACGGTAACATATATCTTTCCGTTTTCCGAACGTTCGCTGAGTGTCACCGTGCCGCCACGTTCGGTGAATTTGAATGCGTTTGAAAGCAGATTGTTCCACACCAGCGGCAGCAGTTCGTGGTCAGCGGTGATGATCTTGCGTTCATCTGCGATATCAGCTTCAAACTCTATCTCGTTTTCTTCCCAGACAGTCTCAAAAAGCAGTGCTGACTGAACAAGCTGGTCGCAGAGGTCAAATTCACTGACATGCGGCGTGATGGTACGGTGTTCAAGCTTATTCAACCTGAGAATATCTGTTATCAACGTATTCAGACGCTTTGCCGCTGAGGTTATGGTGTTTATGTATTCACGGCGTTTCTCCTCGTCAAGATCGTCTTTTTTCAGCATTTCGGACGCATTCTGTATCACAGCGATCGGCGTTTTTATCTCGTGGGAAACGTTTGAGAAGAAATCGACTCTCAGCGTTTCGATGCTGCCCAGTTCCTCTGTCATGCGGTTGAAGTCCTCTATCATCACATCGAGATAATCAAATTTTTCACGCTCGTTTATCGGGTCGATGCGCACGGAAAAGTCCCCTGCGGAGATCTTTGCAGCAGCGTCAGCAAGGCGCTTCATGGGTATCTCATAGGTCTTTCTGACCTGATGCCTTGTGTAAAGCGTCAGTCCGCCTGCCACCAAAGCCCAGTATATCAGTATCACATGGATCACCAGTATCTCGTTGAAGTTTGCCCTGTCCATTCCGAGAAGCAGTGCAACGTGAACACCCGAAAGAAGCAACAGTGCCAGATAGTAACCGAAAAAGATCGACTTGGGGAAACGGCTGTCCCTGACAGCCTTGACCAGCCCCTGCCTTTTCACTTGAACACCGCCTTATAGCCGATGCCACGAACAGTTTTTATCTCAAAGCCGTCGCATTCTGAAAGCTTGTCCCTGAGTCTTGTTATGTAGACATCTACCGCACGCAGGCTTGCATCTGAGTCTATACCCCAGAATTCGTCCATAAGCTGCGCACGGGAAAAAGTCTTGTTAGGGTAAGAAAGCAGCTTGAACAGTATGTTGAATTCACGGGTGGATAGCGGCAGTTCATCGCCGTTGTGCTGCGCTGTAACAGCATCACCGTCAAGGGTCAGGCTGCCGACTGTGAGCTTTTTTGATTCAGCGATATTCGCCCTGCGCAGCAGTGCCCTGACACGCATCTCGAGTTCTGCAAGTTCCACGGGCTTTACCATGTAGTCATCTATGCCCAGCCTGAAGCCTTTCTCCTTTGATGACAGGTCATCACGGGCTGACAGAAACAGTATGGGTATGTTTGAATTAAGCTGACGCACCGTCTGTGCAAACTCATATCCGTCGATCTTTGGCATCATGATATCCGAGATGATAAGGTCGTACAGGTCGTTATACATCTCATCATAAGCCTCATTTACAGACAAACAGCCCTTTGCCGAAAAGCCGCTGTCATTGAGATAGCTGCACACCAGATGATTGAGGTCCTTGTCATCGTCAACTACCAGGATATGTATCATGTTCATTCCTCCCGTTCAATATTTTCAGGCGCTTATGCGAAGCCGCCGTCATAGACAGCGCATTCCAGATCATCACAGCCATAGCACCGACGCCTGTTATCATGTTCATCTCCCTGACAGAACTGCTGTGTGTGCTGTCAAAGGTATGTATCATAGCCGTCTGCAAAACGAACATAGAAAGTGCCGCACTTGAAATATTCAGCTTTTTAGCGGCTGCCAGTATGGCATTTTCATTTTTTCGGTAAGCTGCCGCACTGACAACAGCTTTTATGCAGAAATAGAAAGTATATGCAGCCGTGACCACTGCCACAAGCCTCGAATAATGGTTGGTATCGTTCTTCTCGATCATACGGTATGCCATGCCTGCAACAGCTAAATTCAGTATAAACATCATCAGTCCGCAGCTGCGTGCCGTCCTGTAACCATGTATCCTGACTTTTTTGGCACTCTGATTTTCTCTGCTGCGGCGGAGATTCACCATAAGCATAAAACGTATGGCGCCGCTTACAAGATAATACACCCCCACCGAGATAAGCCACGATGAATGGTAATAAACGCCCGAAACGGATTTGAATACCGCAAAGACAAGATTTGCGGCAAGCCCTGTATATACCGAGACCTCCGCACGGAGATCCCTGCTTTCAAGATAACGTGCGGTAAAGCTGCGGCGGCGCATAAGCGTTTTGAACTGCCTGACGGCATATATCCTGTCATCACGGATAAGTGACTTTATGTGGTTTGTCAGGCGGCTGACGTTCAGCAGTGACAGCACCAGTGCAAATGTGGAAAACAGATATGCTGCCAGCGAAACGACGTCCTGTGCATCAAGAAAAGACAGCGAGAATGCCAGCAGCAGCGCAGCTGCGGTATCAGTGATGACAATGACCTTTGATGACGAGTGCAGCAGTCTGCGGATAATGTTTTCAGTTTTTTTCAAAGTCGTCACCTTCCCGTTATGCTTTTCTCTGCCGTCATCATGCATATAATCTTTACTATATTATACCAGAGTACAGCGCATCTTTCAAGTGAGGTACAGCGATTTTAATATTTCTGCAACAAAACTTCGCCTGCGGCAAAGGCGGCTTTTTCTTGACAACAGCATTCCGCCGTTATATAATAATAATATCAGAAACAACTGAAGGTCAGGTGAGATAATGGACAAGCAGCACATCAGGATAAATGACAGGACATGCACGGTATACCGCACTGAGGACCCGAAATATCTGCTGATACAGCCTGTCGGCGGACACGAGAGAGAAACGCTTGATGATGAGGTCGGGAGGATAAGACAGGCAAGCGGCAAGGGATTTGTTTTCGCAGCTTTTGAGGTCAATGACTGGAACAGCGAGTTGAGTCCGTGGGAAGCACCGCCTGTTTTCGGCGACACGCCATTTGGCAGCGGTGCTGAGAAAACGCTGGCTTTCCTAGAAAATAAACTTATCCCGCAGCTTACGGCTGAAAGTCCCACTGACAGAAAAATGCCTGTGATACTGGGCGGATATTCACTGGCGGGGCTGTTTGCGCTTTGGTGCGGCTACACATCGGGACGCTTTGCAGCCGTTGCAGGCGTGTCACCTTCGGTGTGGTTCAATGGGTGGAAAGACTATTGCAGCGTAAAGCTTCCATACGCTGAATGCATATATCTTAGTCTTGGCAAAAAGGAGGAAAAGACCCGCAACACCACCATGTCAGCTGTGGGTGACAATATACGTTTTATGCATGAAAAACTTTCAGCAGCAGGCAAAAACACATTGCTTGAATGGAACGAAGGCAATCATTTTACCGAACCTGAGATACGCACCGCAAAGGGTCTTGCATGGTGCCTTGACAACATATAAAACGAACCTCTGCCCGCTGCATGCGGACAGAGGTTTTTGTATCAGCGTTTATAAGGTCATTTCAGTTCCTTGATGCCCTTGACATGTGCTGCAAGCAGTGCAACATCGGATACATTTATCTTGCCGTCGCCGTTAAGGTCACCGAGGCTTTCGTCTTTAAGACCCACTATGCCCTTTACGTGGGCAGCAAGCAGCGAAAGGTCGGTAACATTTACCTTGCCGTCACCGTTCATATCACCCGGTATCTTGTCGGTTTCGGGTTCTGACCGGGTGTCATTGTCCTTATCCATTTCGGACGTTGTGTCGGTATCGGTCTGCTTATCTTCGTCCTTTTCCTTTTCGGTGTCCTTGTCAGTGTCCTTATCGGTATCCTTGTCTGTTTCGGGTGCAGGGTCGTTCAGACCGAAGCCGTTAGCCTTTGCATATTCAGCCGCAGCAGAACCTTCATCAGCTATTATCCTCATGTCCTCCAGCTTCTTGCCGTCAACATAGCCCGCAGCTTTCTCACCGAATTCGGTTATGGTCGCAGGCACCACAAGTCTCTTGACGTTGGGGCACTCGTTCATGGCATTATCGCCCAGCTTTGTTACAGCTACGCCGTCAAATTCAGCGGGCAGCTCGATCTCCTCAGCGTCAGACTTTACAGCGGTGATGGTGACAGCACCTGTCTCGTTATAGCTGTAAGTGTAGCCGTCCTTAGTTACGGGAGCGGGCAGCTGTGCAGCTATCTCCTCAGCGGTCACTGCTTTGAAGGGTATCTTATTTTCATCTGCATACTTCTGTGCTGAAGAATCCTTTTCACCGTATATGGTCACCTGTTCCATAATTATGGTACTCCAGGGATCACTGCCGTTGGGGTCATTGATGCTGAAAACGTTGTAACCTATACCCGGTTCATCCCAGGTATATTCATCTCCTTCATCTTCAACTTGACCTTTATGCTCTATACCCTGGCAGGCTGCCTTAGGTATGTATATGCTCTTGAGCGACTGGCAGTTCCAGAATGCTTCATCGGAGATCTTTTCAACTGTTTCGGGGATAACAACATTATCAAGCTTGATACAGCCGCCGAACATGTTATTCGGTATCACTGTCATACCCTTTGACAGCACCACCTTTTCCAGATCGACACTGCATGCAAATGCATACTGACCGCATTCGGTGACAGTATCGGGAATTACAACTGTTTTGTAACCTGTATTGAAGAATGCATGCTCGCCTATGGTAGTGACGCTCTTGGGCAGTCCGTACCATGTCTTCAATGACTTACAATTCTCTGCTGCGTATACAACTATCTTCTCAGTGCCGTCAAGAACTATCAGTTTGTCAACTGCTTCGGGCACGAA
>CAMNMO010000045.1 GCA_946544695.1 uncultured Ruminococcus sp.
TGAACCCGCTGAGGGTGCAGGTCACTTTGAACCGCTGCGCCACTATGCGGAGGTGCACTTGCGTCTCGAACCACTGCCCCGTGGCAGCGGACTGGAATTTGACAGCGATTGCAGCGAGGATATTCTTGGCAGGAACTGGCAGCGACTCATACTCACCCACCTGAAAGAACGCACACACCGTGGGGTGTTGACCTGTTCGCCCATAACCGATATGCGCATAACCCTGACCGCAGGCCGTGCACATGTCAAGCACACCGAAGGCGGCGATTTTCGTCAGGCGACCTACCGTGCGGTGAGACAGGGGCTGCGCAAGGCGAAGTCGGTGCTGCTTGAACCCTACTATGCTTTCAGGCTGGAACTGCCTGCTGCTAATCTCGGAAGGGCACTTACCGACCTGGACCGCATGGGTGCACACACCGACCCGCCCGATACCGACGGTGAAACTGCGGTGCTGACAGGTACAGCGCCTGTATCAAAGCTGCGCTTTTATCATACCGATGTGGCAGGCTACACAAAAGGTCTTGGCAGACTGACCTGCCGTGCCGCAGGATATGACATCTGCACCGAACCCGAACAGGCAATAGCCGAGATAGCCTACGACCCCGACAGTGACAACCGAAACACCGCAGATTCGGTGTTCTGTTCGCATGGCGCTGGACATATCATACCCTGGGACGAAGCTGATGAGTACATGCATGTCAGTCCCGAAACGGGCAGGCGTCAGTTTCAGCAGGCAGAGGAAGTCCGCACCCGTGCCGCAGACTTTGTCCGCCGTGCAGTCGAGGACGAGGAACTTATGGCGATATTTGAGCGCACCTATGGTTCTATCGAACGCAAAAAGCGCTATGCCATGCGCACGCCTAAGGAGACTGTTAGCAGCAAGGCAAAGCCACGTCCTGTGCCGAAGGGTCCCGAGTACCTGTTGGTGGACGGCTACAACATCATATTCGCATGGGACGACCTGAAAAAGACCGCCGCACAAAGCCTTGACCTTGCAAGAAGTCAGCTGATAAACCGACTCAGCAGCTATCAGGGCTGTCGTGGCTGCGAGATGATAATAGTGTTTGACGCTTATCGTGTAAAAGAACCTGAACATATCGATAAGTCGGGCAGCGTGAGTGTGGTGTACACCAAAGAAGCCGAAACTGCCGATACTTACATCGAGCGCACCGCACATCAGCTGGCAAAGGAACACCGTGTTACGGTGGCAACCTCTGACGGACTTGAACAGGTCATCATCATGGGCGGCGGTGCAAGGCGAATGTCAGCAGCCGACCTGAAACACGATGTGGAAAGTTCTGAGCGTGCAGTCAGGGAGTACATAGAAAAACTCAATTCAAGAAGACTGAAATAAAAAACAGCCTTTCCCCCGAAAAAATGGGAGAAAGGCTGTTTTGTTCTGTTTATCAGGTTATGCTGTCGATGGTGAGTTTTTCCCACTCATCGCAGAGTGTTACCTCCATGCCGTCAGCGACCTCAGCGAACTTAGCCTGTATTGCAGGCTGGTCGTTGGCAGTTATCATGGCGTCGATATTCTCGTTTACGTAGTCCATATCAGGTTCGAGACGCTTTACGATGAAATAGCCGTAGGTCTCGTTCTCAACAAGTTCCTTTGATACTTCGCCCGGCTGGAGTGAGAATGCCTCGTCCAGCAGGTCCTTAGGATATCCGCCGGTGTTGTCACGTTTCATGTAGTAGCCCTTCTTGGGGTCTTCCAGCATGATGTCCCAGCCGTATTCCTCAACCAGCTTGTTGAAGTCCTCGCCGTCGTTTGCCCTTTTCAGTGCTTCCTCAGCGACTTCCTTTGCCTTTGTCTTGGCATCTTCCTTGCCTGCATCGTCAAGGGCGTTGTAAGCATCGCTCTTAGCGCCTATCTTCTGGGAAAGCGACATATCGTCATAACCCTCAGCGGAACTGTCATCGAGTTCAGCCTGTGAGTAGAAGGGGATCATTATGTGCACCTCATGTGCGTATACCTCAGGGTCCTGTACCATAGCAAGGAAATCATCGTGTGAAGTTGCAAATTCGCCGTCGTTGGCAAACAGTGTGTCCATTACCTTATTGTAGGTCTGCGACCTTACGAACATCTTCTCGTAGACCTCCTCGGAGATATGCGCCCTCTGGAGATCCTCCCTGAAAGCATCTTCGCTTTCATACTTGCTTTTAGCGTCCTGCATATTGTTTTCGATGACCTTGTAGTCCTCCTCATCGAGTTCAAGGCCGTAGTCAGCAGCCAGCTTATCGGTAATGAGTTCCTGCTTTATCAGGCTGATAACGTCCTCCAGGAACAGATTGTAGGCAGGCTGGTTCTCACGGAGAGTATCCTCGGTGACACCGTAGTTCTGCTTATAGTTTTCCAGGTCATAGAAATAGTAGAACCTGAATTCATCGAAGCTTATGTCGATGTCGTCAATGGTCATCATCGTGAAATTAGTGGTGTCTATCGATTTGCCGACCACTGTAAGCGATGCCACAGGAAGAACTTCTTCCTGCACTGGACCTGCTGCCTGGTCCTCAGCGTCGGTGGTAGTCTCAGAAGCGGCAGAGTTGTTCTTCTTGCTTTTCTTGTCATCAGACTTCTTATCGCCGCAGCCTGTCAGCACCCCTGCGCAGATAGTCAGCGCCATCAGCATGGCTGTGATCTTTTTTAACATAATATCTATCCTTTCCTTAATACCGATGCGGCATATTATCTCATTTAACACAAAGTACATTATATAATATCTTTGTGATGATTCTGTGTTTTAATTACAAATATTTTGTTTTATGTCTGCCGCAGCTTTGCTGCAAAAAAGCTCCGCATTCTCACGAACACGGAGCGGTATATCATATTTTAAGCGACTTTACAGCAGCGTCCCTGTCCTCAGCGCCGAACACATAAGAACCCGACACCATCACATTTGCGCCTGCTTCACGGCAGAACTTCACGGTCTTGTCGTTGACTCCGCCGTCCACCTGGATATAGACGTTCTCACGTCCCATGCTGTCAAGCAGGTAGCGTATCTCGCTTATCTTTTCCAGCGTATCGGGAATGAACTTCTGTCCGCCGAATCCGGGGTCAACAGTCATCACCAGCACCAGTTCGATCTTATCGAGATATGGCTTTATCTCCGAAACAGGTGTGGCGGGCTTTATGGAGATGCCTGCACTTATGCCGTGACTGTGGATACGGTCTATGACAGCCTGCGGGTCGGCAGCAGCTTCCAGATGGAAGGTGATATTATCCGAACCTATCGAAGCGTAGTCGTCCACATAACGTATGGGGTCATCTATCATAAGGTGAGTGTCCAGCGGGACAGATGCAGCTTTTTTTATGCACTTTATAACGGGCGTGCCGAAGCTGATGTTATTAACGAACATACCGTCCATAACATCACAGTGCAGCCAGTCTGCACCTGCATTTTCAATGCTTTTGATCTCACCTTTGAGGTCTGCCAGATCGCAGCCAAGAAGCGAAGCCGAAACAAGACTTTCCATAATACACACACCTTTTCAGCGTAAGACAGCGCTGTTTTTTTACAATTATATCCTGCTGACACCACGAAGCTTTCGTCACCCGTTTTTGGTGACAGCAAAGTGGTGCAGTGTAGGAAAACCATATAATTTAATTTCATTATATAACACTTTTGTCCCGTTGTCAAGAGTGAACGGAATATTAATGCATGCCAAAAATTGCGCAGTATCGGTGTGCGCTGGTCAAATATTGTGATAGAGCGATTTTTAAGCAAAAAGGGCGTAAAATGCAGTGAAATTTGCTCTGTGAGCCATTCGCAAAAAGTTCACACCTATCAAAAGTTGCGGTGCCCAATGAGGGTGACAGGTGAGGTGCAAATTCAGGATATTCGCATGGAAGAGCGGCGCAGCTATCTCGCACAGGTACATGAAAGGGCGATTTTTTCGCACTAAGGCATACATAAAGTAAACTTGCCGTGAGTTATGTCGTAACACTTGCAGGCGGCATTATAAATTATGAATAAAGTATAAGGCAGTCAAAAAGACACCTCTGCCGCTGCCGACAGAAGTGTCTTTTAAGCTTTCGTATCAGATATCCTCGTACAACCTGATGTATTCCTTAGCAGAACGTTCCCAGCTGAAATCCTGCTTGAATGCATTGTTGACCAGTCTGCCCCAGCGCATCTTATCATCGTAGCAAGCCCTTGCACGGACGGTAGCATCAAGCATATCCTGTGCGTTGTAGGTCTTGAAGGTGAAGCCGTTGCCGCCCTCGCCGCCTGCGTCCCTGATTGTGTCACGCAGACCGCCTGTTTCACGGACTATCGGTATGGTGCCGTAACGCAGTGCTATCATCTGTGCCAGACCGCAGGGTTCGCTCTGTGAAGGCATGAGGAACATATCAGCACCTGCATAGATACGCCTTGAAAGTTCGGGCACAAAGCCCAGCCTCAGACCGACCCTGTCGGGGTAGCGGTAGTGCATCTCGGTGAAGAAATCCTCGTATATCTTTTCACCCGAACCGAGTATGGCGAACTTGTAGCCCAGCCTTATCATGTCCTCAAAGACATACTTTATCAGGTCAAGACCCTTGTGGGAAACGAACCTTGTTACTATACCGATGACAGGTTCCTTGCCTGTTGCCATGCCCAGTTCAATTTCCAGCGCCCTCTTGCAGACCGCCTTGCCCGATTTGTCAGCCAGACTGTAATTTTTGGCAATGGACTTATCTGTTGCGGGGTCATAGATGGTCTGGGATATACCGTTGAGTATGCCGCTGAGTTTGTACTGGTGGTGCACCAGTTCTCTGTCCAGCGAATGTGAATACCACGGGTCAAGTATCTCCCAGGCATAACTTGGTGAAACGGTGGTCACCCTGTCGCTGACTTCGATGGCAGCTTTAAGGAAGTTGACGTCGCCGTCATAGCTTAACATATCGGTATGATAAAGGGGTATGCCCATAAGGTCGCCTATAAGTTCAAGACCGTACTGTCCCTGATACTGGATATTGTGTATGGTAAACACAGTTTTGATATCCTCATAACCGGGCTGATAGCGGTAGAAGATATCGTAGTAAACAGGCACCAGTGCAGTCTGCCAGTCGTTGGCATTTATCACATCGGGCTTGAAGTCGATGAATTTCAGCAGTTCCAGCACAGCACGGGAGAAGAAGATAAATCTTTCAGCGTCATCATAGAAGCCGTACAGTCCGTTTCTTGCGAAGTAGTATTCGTTATCCAGCAGATAGTAGGTAACGCCGTTCTCAACGCCCACAAAGACGCCGCAATACTGATTGCGCCATGCAACGGGCACAGTGAAATTTGTGACATAGTTGAGCCTGTCACGCAGTTCCTTCCTGATGCTGCTGTACATGGGCAGCACCACTCTGCAATCCTGCCCGAGAGCGTTCAGTGCCGCAGGCAGCGAACCTGCCACATCAGCCAGTCCTCCCGAAGCCACATAAGGCAGTCCCTCACTTGCTGTATAAAGTATTTTCATAGTATCACCCTCCTTTTGCGAAATGAGTGCGGTCAGTCAGACCTTTGCCGCATTTGCTGACGGGGCTGCTTTTCTGTCGGAAACAGTCTTTCCCGCCCCCCCGCCCGCATACGGAGCTATATTATCAAAAACGCACGGCGCCGCCAGTTCGGCGCCGTGCGGCGGGTAGTCGGTATTCAGCGCTTAAACGGTAGCGCCCTTTGATACGTACATCTGGTACTCGGCAGAGCTTGTGAGAACATGCTTGGGAGCCACAGTAACGTCCTTGTCGGTGATGACATAGTTCATCTGTGCGCCGTCACCTATAACCGTGCCCTGACCGATGATGCAGTTCTTGATCTTGGCACCCTTGCCGATCTTGACACCTCTGAACAGTACGCAGTTTTCAACTTCGCCTTCGATGATGCAGCCGTCAGCCACCAGAGAATTCTTGACAACGCAGTCAAGATCATACTTGGCAGGCGCATTGTCGCTGACCTTAGTGTAGATGGACCTCTTGGGAACAAACAGCATCCTTGCCTTTTCGGGGTCAAGAATATCCATGTTAGCCTTGAAGTAAGTGTCGGTGGAGTTCAGCTTGCTGAAATAGTACTTGTACTCGTAAGCCATTATCTTCAGCTCATTGCATCTTGCCTGAAGTATGTCCTTCTCAAAGGAAACTATGCCCCTTGCGATGGAATCCTTTATCATGTCAACCATGAATTCCATGCTCATAACGAACATGTTCAGGCTGCATGTGCAGGTGCCGCTCAGCTCGGGCTGTATCAGTACGCTTGTGACCTGACCGTCATCGTTGGTGTTCAGCACGGTAGCAGTTTTCAGGTCGTCAGATGTGTATGGACCTGTGTGTGCAACAACAGTTATGTCGGCACCGCTTTCAATGTGCTTTGCAACTATCGGTTTGTAATCAATGTTCGTGATGACATCGCAGTCGGTCAGCACCACGTATTTTGCAGACGAATGAGTGATGAAACTCATAGCGCCGTAGATAGCTTCTATCCTGCCTCTGTAAAGTGTGCTCTCAACATTGCCGAAGGGAGGCAGTATGTAAAGACCGCCCTTCTTCCTTGCCAGATCCCACTCTCTTGCACTGCCAAGATGGTCCAGCAGAGACTGATAATTTGACTTGGTGATAACGCCCACCTCTGAAATACCGCTGTTTACCATATTTGAGAGGGGGAAATCTATCAGGCGGTATCTGCCGCCGAACATAACAGAACCCATAGTTCTGTTCTTTGTCATATCTCCGAGAGTCGTGTCATGCATGTTAGCGAAAACAAGACCCAGTACATTACCCATATTAACTTCCATTGTCTACTCGGTCTCCTTTCTTACATATTTTCGTAGATTATGGCTTTCGGAAGCACGTTGCTGCCATCGGAGATGGTCAGGTTGTGACCCACAACGGCAACGCCCCAGCTGTCCTTGTCCTCGATAGTCTCGGGTCTTGCACCTATCTGGCAGTTCTCGCCGATAACGGAATTCTCACCGACGATGGCATACTCGACCTTCGCACCCTTCTTGACAACAGCACCTGGCATCAGTATCGAATCGTAGATAACAGCGCCTTCCTCAACGATAACACCATCGGATATCATTGAGAACTCAACATAACCGTCGATAACGCAGCCCTCTGTCACCATTGAATTCTGCACCTGTGCATTCTTGCCGATACTCTGAGGGGGATAAACCGGGTTTCTGGAATAGATCTTCCAGTTGGGGTCATAGAGATCGATGGGGATATTGGGATTGATAAGATCCATGTTAGCTTCCCACAGCGAATCTATGGTACCAACGTCCTTCCAGTAGCCGTCAAAGCGGTAAGCCACCAGCTTTTCGCCTGCTTCTCTCATATCGGGGATAATGTTCTTGCCGAAATCCTTGGAAGCTGTTTCGTCCTCTTCGTTGGCGATGAGGTAAGCCCTCAGCTTCTCCCAGGTAAATATGTATATGCCCATTGAAGCCAGAGTTGACCTGGGGTTCTTGGGCTTTTCCTCGAAGTCTATGATGTTGTCATCTTTATCTGTTATCATGATGCCGAATCTGGAAGCTTCCTCTTTGGGAACGTCCAGCACTGCAATGGTAGCAGCTGCATTCTTGGACTTGTGGAATTCCAGCATCTTGTTATAGTCCATCTTGTAGATATGGTCACCCGAAAGCACTACAACGTACTCAGGGTCATATCTGTCGATGAAACCTATATTCTGATAGATAGCGTTTGCTGTGCCCGAATACCAGTCAGCACCTGTTGCCTTCTGATAAGGAGGCAGCACATGCACGCCGCCGTGTATGCGGTCGAGGTCCCAGGGCTGACCGTTTCCGATATACTCATTGAGTACCAGCGGCTGGTACTGAGTGAGTACGCCCACAGTGTCTATACCTGAATTTATGCAGTTAGACAGGGGGAAGTCGATGATACGATACTTAGCGCCGAAGGGCACCGCAGGCTTTGCAACGTCCTGGGTCAGGGCATAAAGTCTGCTGCCCTGTCCGCCTGCAAGAAGCATAGCCACACATTCTTTTTTGTTGAACATAATTTTTTCACCCACCAAATCATATTATTTTTTACGTGTAAAGTTTTGCAGCAGCTGCCGCAGTATTGCGGACTTGCTGCCACGATATCATATCAAACGCCATAAATTTCCCGACTTATCCCGAACGCACTGCAAGATATCACAGGCTGCGGGTCGGTCTGAATGAGAAAATATGTCGTTTACTATATGTATCCTCCCGCCCCGCAGCCTGTGCGGGGCAGTGAGCAGTCATATTTATAAAGTCCGATCAAACGGACTTATCCGCTTTCTTTTTTGCAGCGGACTTTTTAGCAGCCTTCTTTTCGGCTGCGGGCTTGTCAGAGGTCTTTTTCTTGGCGGCAGACTTTTTCTCGCCGTCCTTCCTGACCTCGAAATACATGCAGGAGAATGGCGGTATATCGATGCATACCGACTGTTCAAACCCGTGCATGGGAACGTCCTGCGACTTGACAGTGCCGTTGGTCATCGGCGCACCGTCGGGCGAAGCGGAGTTGAAAACTTCGGTATACTTGCCCTTGTAAGGCACGCCGAAGCAGTAACTCTTTCGCTCAACGGGCACGAAGTTGCAAAGCACGATTATCTCATTGGCATCTGCATCGAATCTGCGGAAGATTATGATGCTTTGCCTGAAGTCGTCATTGGCTATCCAGCTGAAGCCCGACCAGTCAAAGTCCTTCTGCCAGAACTGCGGGTGGTCGAGATAGAAGTGGTTGAGCCGTTTTGAGAACGCCTGATAGTTGCGGTGGCTTTCGTATTCATCGACCAGGAACCACTCAAGACCGTTCTCATAGTCCCACTCCCTGAACTGAGCGAACTCAGTGCCCATGAACATGAGCTTTTTGCCGGGGTGAGCCATCATATATGCGTTGAACAGCTTGCACTGCTCGAACTTTTTGTCCACATCTCCGCCGTACATCTTGTTCACCAGCGAAGCCTTGCCGTGCACCACCTCATCGTGGGAGATTGGCAGCACGAAATTCTCCGAGAATGCATAGAAGAATGAGAATGTCAGCATATCATGGTGGAATGCCCTGTCGATTGGGTCATAGCTCATGTACTTGAGCATGTCGTTCATCCAGCCCATGTTCCACTTGAAGTTGAAGCCTAAGCCGCCGTCGGTCACGGGCTTTGTTACCATAGGCCATGCAGTGGATTCCTCGGCTATCATAAGTACGGTCGGGCAGCGGGAGAACACTGCGGTATTCAGGTCTCTGAGGAACTGCACCGCTTCAAGGTTCTCGTGACCGCCGTAGATATTCGGCGTCCATTCGCCGTCACGTCTGTCGTAATCAAGGTAGAGCATGGAAGCCACAGCGTCAACACGCAGTCCGTCGATATGGTACTGCTCTATCCAGTAAAGTGCGTTCGATATCAGGAAACTCTTTACCTCGTTCCTGCCGTAGTCGAACACCCTTGTGCCCCATGCAAGATGGTCACGCTTTTTCGGGTCGGCATATTCATAGGAGGCGCCGCCGTCAAACTCAAACAGACCTGCCTCGTCTCTCGGGAAATGCGCAGGCACCCAGTCGAGTATGACAGATATGCCTGCCTGATGGAACAGGTCTATCATAGCCATGAATTCGTGCGGTGTGCCGAAGCGTGAGGTAGGCGCATAGTAGCCTATGCCCTGATAGCCCCACGAACCGTCAAAGGGAAATTCGGCAAGGGGCATGAATTCGATATGAGTATAACCCATCTCTTTGATATATGGGATTATAGCCTTAGCAAACTTGGTATATGAATAGTAAACGCCGTCATCGCAGCTTTTCCAGGAATTGAGATGTACTTCGTAAATATTCATCGGGCAGTTGTAGACGTCCTTAGTCTTGCGCTCCTCCTGCCACTTCTTATCCTTCCACTCATAGCCTTCGAGCTCGAATATCTTCGAGCCTGTCTGGGGCTTCAGCTCCATGTGAGTGCCGTAGGGGTCAGCTTTGTAATGGCGTTTGCCGTCACAGCCGTCAATGCAGAACTTATATGTATCAAAGGTAGAAAGCCCTGTAACGAAGGTCTCCCATACCTCCGAATCAGCTATCTTCTCCATCGGGGTCGCATCGTCGTTCCATTCGTTGAAATCGCCGACAAGCGAAACAGCCTTTGCTTTAGCTGCCCAGACCCTGAAATAGTGCCCTTCCACACCGTCCTTAACACCTTTATGACAGCCCAGAAAACGGTAAGTTTCCATATTCGTACCGTTATGGAAGAGGTAAAGGGGTATCTCATATTCCTGAGGGATCTTATCCATGAAAACACTTGCCTCCTTTATTTCATACAGCCCATTCAGCCCGAACGGCAAAATGAGCATAATAATGCCTTTTTAATATACTTATTTTAACTCTTTTTTAATAATTTTGCAAGGGGTTTGGTGATACTTTTCAACTTCCTACATATTTTAATCGCTGAGTTTGTATATTATGTATATCGCGTTCTTAAAAAATACACTGTATATTTGCAAAATATTTACAATTTGCGCTTCATTCGCTGCGCAGCCTTACTGCGGCGGCTAAAATAGTTATGTCGTCCGCACGTTTGCCCTGCCGCTGTGCGAGTGCAAGGCTGCCAAGCTGCTGCACAAGTCCGTCGATATCATCAGCGGGACTGTCAGCTGCGGTCTCGGCAAGCATGCGGGCGGTATCTTCGTCGGCGCCGTCTGATGTCATAAGCAGCAGGTCACCGTCAAACAGCTTGATGTCGCACTTATCGGGCGGGCAGTCGGCAAGTATGCCTGCGGGGAAGGAAGTCCCGCCCAGCGGGATAACTGCACCGTCACGGCAAAGGTAGCTTTGCACAGCGCCCGCTTTCAGCAGAGACGCCCTTCCGCCGCAAAGGTCGATGGAAAGCATGTCCATCGTGGCGAAGCTTTCCTCCCAGCCCTTGACACGCAGCATCGATGACACCAGCCTGTGGGTCGTATCCATCGAAAGCCCCGAGGTCAGCAGTTTGCGGCTGAGGCTGACAGTAAAGGAAGAATCCAGCCTTGCCCGTTTGCCTGTGCCCATGCCGTCCGAAAGCAGCATGAACTTCTCGCTGCCGCCCATATCGAAGATGTCGCTGCAGTCGCCCGAATACTCACCGCTTGCCGATGCTGTGAACACGGCAGTCTCGGCACAGTAGGCGGGCAGTTCGGCAAATGAGATCCTTGTGACCCCCGCTTCACCTGTGATATCGGGCAGAGACATGTCACAGTCCAGCAGTGACGACACGGAAGCAGTCAGCTTTACCACATCACCTGTAAAGCTGCCCGTAATGAAAGAGTCCGCACGGCGGCAAAGGTCCTCGTCAACGTAAACGCAGACCCTGACGCCCTTGCAGCCCATCGCATGGAACTGTTCACGCACCCTGGCTGACAGCCCGGGGTCTATCGACCTGACCCGTGATGAACGGAAGCTGAGGTCGGTGAGTATCTCCTCCATCGAAAGCAGCTGATCTGTCAGCATGCAGCGCAGTTCACGCATGCGGATATTATCAGCCCTGTCCTCCAGTATGCGTGCGGAAAAGTCGGTGAAGGCTTCAGCCAGCAGCACGGGTCTGTCACAGCACACCGCCAGTCTTTTCACTTGTTCGGCGGTGACTGCGCCTTCGCTGTCTATGATATCCTGTATCTCATCAAATGCGCCGTCGGTGCTTTTGTTCTTGTCAAAGCAAAGTCTGCATGAAGGGCAGTCGGCGCATACGCACCTTTTCACCTCGGCGGAAGCCTTGCGTGAAGAAGCGTTCCTGTCCATCGCCACAGTGACCATGTCAAGGCTGCGGCGTATCTCGGCAAGGGTCTTTCCCGCCATTGCCAGGCGTGCGGCTGTTGTCTGTCCCACTATTTCGGGGGCTGAACTGAATCCCGATATGCGCTTGCCTATCCGCTTGACCCTATCGGCAGGTATCACTATGAACAGCACCGAACCCAGCACAAGGTCGGCGAACATGCAGTAGGTGTCCGCATTGACGCCCACCGCCACAAGGCTTATCAGCGCAGATATGAGAAAACTCATGACCTCCGCCAGCCCGCCGAACTGCACGAATGCCCCGCAAATCAGTCCTGCGGTCGCCAGCAGCAGCGTGTTCCTTGCAAGACAGGGGTCGCTGATAAGCACACCGCATGCAGTCAGCGCACCTATCACCGCACCGCCGAAGCTGCGGTAGCGCTTTGCTGCCTGAAGCAGAATGAAAGTGCCCAGCGCCCGCCCGGGATTCACCGCAAAGATATTTACCGATGCCCCGACGCTTACCGCCATTATGTAGAACATTCCCACGAATACGCCGTTCATGCCTGTCAGGTCGTAGACGCCGCTGCGCCTGCCTGCCCCGAAGACCGTTTTTGCGATAAACACGGTGCAGCCCGCCAGCAGTGAGTTTATCATGCGCATAGACGCCACATAAAAGTCCGAAGGCACTGCGACCGTCACCACGCAGGAAAACAGCATCAGCACCCCTGTAACGGTCAGTGAACGGTAAACAGGTTCATCTCTGTGTCCGCCGAAGGGGTCTATAAAATGTATCGCCGTTATGACCAGCACGGAACATATCTGCACGATGCCCGCTTCAAGCCCACGATTCAGCAGGAAAGCGGTGACTGTGCCCATAAATACGAACAGCGAATAGTCGCCTGCCAGCGCCGCTGCCGCCCCGCATAAGAACGACGGGAACCCCAGCGTCACCGAAAGCCCTGTCATCACACCGCCCGCAAAGGCGCCGACCCTGCAAGCGAAAAGCCTGCCTTTGCCCGTTTTCGGCGCAGGTGCAGCCCTCTGTGCGGTATCTGCCCTGACCTGTTTTACTTTTTGCAGCATATCTGTCACGTCCCCCGAATAGAATATTACTTTGATATTCTATCATCGTCGGGGCGTGAAAAGTGTCGTATTCACGCCAT
>CAMNMO010000046.1 GCA_946544695.1 uncultured Ruminococcus sp.
ACCTGATGCCCGAAAGAAAAACCGAGACCTACACCATGCACATTAACGGCATGAGGTGCCCCCACTGCGAAGCCACCGTCAAAAAGGTGCTTGAATCCTTTGATGAAGTGGACGAAGCTGTGTGCAGCTTCAAAGAGGGCACAGCAGTGCTTTCACTCAATGCCCCCATATCAGAACTTTCCGCAATGGAAGAAGCTGTGACCAAGAAGGGCTATGAGGTCGTAAAAGTGTAGGAACATTCCCTTTGTACGCCATCGTAAAAATGCAGTGTGTCGGCAGAGCGCCGCAAACTGCGCTTTTGTGTATATCATGTGCTAAAATGCCGAAAAATAAGGCTCGCTATTGACAGCGGGAGTTTATTCTGGTATAATCATACTAGGTGTTTTTCACCGTTATTTAATAAGATGGAAACATTTTTTTCGGCACGCTTTATTTTATAGCATGATACCCTGTCTGCACATCATACCGAGCGGCAGTTCGGGTGATGTGTGTAAATGCCGGGCTTATCTGAAAAGTGTGCTGTGATCTGGGAGGTATATAAACATGTGCGGAATAGTTGGATTTACAGGTATGCGCCAGGCTGCACCCGTGCTGCTGGACGGACTGTCCAAGCTGGAATACAGAGGTTATGATTCAGCAGGCATCGCAGTGCGTGACGGCGACAAGGATACCGAGATAATAAAGGAAAAAGGCAAGCTGGCGGTGCTTATCAACATGACCGACGGCGGCAAGGCAGTAAAGGGCTGCTGCGGCATAGGTCACACCAGGTGGGCGACCCACGGTGAGCCTTCTGCCCTCAATGCGCACCCGCATGCCACCGATGATGAGAATGTCATCGCTGTGCATAACGGCATAATCGAGAATTATCAGGAACTTAAAGAAAAGCTTGTCAAGGCAGGTTACACCTTCAAGTCGCAGACCGATACAGAGGTGGCTGTAAAGCTGGTGGATTATTATTACCGCAAGTACGGCGAGGGTCCTGTTGATTCCATCGCAAGGGCAATGATACGTATACGTGGCAGCTATGCGCTGTGCGTGATGTTCAAGGAGTATCCCGAGGAGATATACACCGCCCGCAAGGACAGCCCCATGATAATCGGCATAGCTGACGGCGAGACCTATGTGGCATCTGATGTTCCTGCCATACTCAAGTATACAAGGAACGTTTACTACATCGGCAATCAGGAGATAGCTAAGCTTTCAAAGGGCAGCGTCACCTTCTATAATATTGAGCGTGAGGAGATCGAAAAGGAACTCACCGAGATAAAGTGGAATGCAGAGGCAGCTGAAAAGGGCGGCTATGAGCATTTCATGCTAAAGGAGATACACGAGCAGCCTAAGGTCATCAGGGACACCATAAATTCCGTTGTGAAGGACGGCAATATAGTGCTTGATGAATTCGGTCTGACCGATGATGAAGTAAAGGCACTCAGCCAGATATACATAGTAGCCTGCGGTTCGGCATACCATGTCGGCGTGGCAGCGCAGTATGTCATAGAGGAACTGACCACCATACCTGTAAGAGTTGAACTTGCGAGCGAATTCAGATACAGGAAAATGCCCCTTGCAAAGAACAGCCTTGTGGTGATAATCAGCCAGTCGGGCGAAACTGCCGACAGCCGTGCCGCACTGACACTTGCAAAGGAAAACGGCATCAAGACGCTGGGCATAGTAAACGTTGTGGGCTCGAACATTGCAAGAGATGCCGACAATGTGTTCTACACACTGGCAGGTCCCGAAATATCCGTTGCGACCACAAAGGCTTACAGCACACAGCTTATCGCATCATATCTGCTGGCAATGCAGTTTGCTAAGGTGCGTGGCGAGATAACCGAAGAAAGGTTCGCTGAACTGCTGGAGGAACTCAACACTATCCCCGATAAGGTGGCAAAGATACTGGAGGATAAGGAGAGAATGCAGTGGTTCGCAGCAAAGTTTGCAAATATCCACGATGCATTCTTCATCGGCAGAGGTATCGACTATGCAGTCAGCCTGGAGGGTTCGCTGAAGATGAAGGAGATAAGCTATATCCATTCGGAGGCTTACGCAGCAGGCGAACTGAAGCACGGTCCCATCTCGCTGATAGAGAAAGGCACACTGGTCATCAGCGTGCTGACTCAGCAGGACCTGTTTGAAAAGACAGTTTCCAACATGGTCGAGTGCAAGTCGAGGGGCGCATACATCATGGGTCTGACCTCTTACGGCAATTACAGCGTTGAGGATACCGCAGACTTCACAGCCTACGTGCCCAAGACCGACCCGCTGTTTGCGGCAAGCCTTGCAGTGGTACCGCTGCAGCTGCTTGGCTACTACATCTCAGTCGCTAAGGGACTTGATGTTGACAAGCCGAGAAACCTCGCAAAGAGCGTTACAGTAGAATAATAAAACGACCCCCGTGTGATGAACTTCACACGGGGGTATATATTTGTAATTGTCACCAGATGCGGTAATTTCCGCTGAGTGCCAGGAATGCGAACATGTACAGGCAGTTGTCATAATAACGCCTGTCGCCTGTGCGCAGGGGAGTCTCCCAGAAGCGCTGTACCCATTCTGCTGCCAGCTTTACTTTGGGGTCATCAGCTGTCAGCGACAGCTTTTCGCCCACCGCCAGCGAACCCTGTGCAGTCGCAGCAAGCATTCCCACAGGGTGCAGTGCGGGCTGTTCAAGCCTTGTGCCGTCCACCTCGTAGGTCATGAAAGGTTCGTCCTTGTTGACAACGCCCAGCGTATGCTGAAGTCTTTCAACAGCCGCAAAATGTCCTGCGTCCTTGCCGAACCACGCAGCATCAAGTCCGATGTTCGCTGCGGTGCGGTAAGCATCGCTGTAAAACCAGTCGTGCCTGTCAGCTGCCCACGGCAGTTTGCGTGACATGGGTGAACCGTCAAACTCGCCGTACTCGGGATTCATGCCCGTTACAGGGTGGCATGACCTTGCTATGTAATCACGGCTAGCCTCTGCTGCCTCAGCAAAGAACTGCCTGTCCTCCTCATAAGCCCACTTTGCAAAAAGCTCGTAAAAATGCGGCAGATGGTATGAAGCATCACTGAAATCGCAGGCGGGTCCGAACAGTATCAGCTTGTTCTCCCTGTTCCACATAGGTGCACCTGTCCTGCCGTTCTCGCCCTTGTGTATACAGCTGTGCAGCAGTTCCTGTGCTTCGTGGGTGTAGTTGAATATGCCCTCGCCGTCGCCCCAGCGGTGTGCCGCAAAAAACAGCGCCATCGCATAGAACTCCTCACCGTCGGGTGCGGGTCCGTCTGAATTGCGTGAGCCGTCAGTTTTGCAGGACCACGCAAAATAGCCCTCGTTCCAGCCTTCCTCCATGAACATGTATGTCTTTGACCATTTCCATATCTTATCGAAGATATCTTTTCTGTCCAGCTGTACAGCCATCATCATGCCGTAGGACATTCCTTCGGTGCGGGCATCGTGGTTGCCTGTATCCTCGAAATATCCCATGTCATCAGTGGCATGATAAAAGCTGTCCTCACCGAAGAAAAAGTCCTGTACCAGCTTTTCCAGCCTTGCATCTATCTCATCAGCGGACTTGCCTATCTCGGCAAACGCATTGCGGTATATCTTGTTTTCCATTATACCCTCCTGTTAAAAGCATAAGTTTGTATCTATATGTTCAACATATTTTAACATATCAGGTATTGCTATGTCAAGTCAGACATTGCGCTATATCCAATGTACTTCGTGGTGTGCTGACAGCCGCATCATTTTACGTTTATCATAAAGCGAACCTGCTGGGCATAAGGTCGTTGAGGGTGCGCACGCCGTCTGTCAGTATTATGCGGAAGTCTCCGCCGCAGAATTCGCTCATGACCTGTAAGCAGGCACCGCAGGGGAAGCAGGGCTGTGAAAGGTCGCTGCCCTTTTCGCCGCCCGCAACAGCAATGGCGGAAAACTCTGTGCAGCCCTCGGAAACTGCTTTGAATATGGCAGTGCGCTCAGCGCAGTTGGTCAGCGAGAATGAACCGTTCTCGATGTTGCAGCCTGTAAAGACCCTGCCGTCCCTGCACAGCAGCGCCGCCCCCACGCTGAAACCCGAATATTTGCAGTATGAATCCTGTGCGGCTTTTTTTGCCAGTTCGATAAGTTCGTTGTCAGTCATAAGTCAGTCCTCCTTTTCGGGGAAAGTTTCCACGGAAATTTATGCTATCATTATATCACCCGCTGCGGCAGACTGTCAAGCCTTTAGCGATCCGACTTTTCAGATCTGCAAGATACGCCGGAAAAAAGCACGTTACGGGACTTTTTGCATGTTCACACAATCAGGTTGAAATGCGCCGCAGGATATGTTATAATAAAAGTTATGTTAAATTGAGAAACGACTGCCCCTCTGACATCAGTATAAGGGACAGCAGAAAGGACTGAGCAAAGTGATATATCTTGACAACGCCGCCACCACCAGACCTTGTGAGGCTGCGGTCAAAGGTGTTATGAAAGGACTTGAGGTGTTTGGCAATCCGTCCAGCCTGCACCGCTGCGGTGTGGACGCCGAACTGCTGGTCAGCGATGCAAGGCACAGCATAGCCGAAAGCATAGGCTGTCTCGATGAGGAGATATTCTTCACCTCGGGTGCGACGGAAAGCAGCAATACCGCTATTTTCGGGGCTTATAAGTCACAGGGAAAGAGAAAGCACTGCGTTGTCACCACAGCGGTCGAACACCCTGCCACCGCAAGACCCATAGATGAACTGGAAAGACTGGGCTGCAAAGTGGTGCGTATCTCGCCCGATGAGAACGGAGTGATATCCCCCGAATGCATCGTGAATGCGGTGAATGAGGATACTTTCCTTGTCAGCATGATGTTTGTCAACAACGAGACAGGCGCCGTGCTGCCTATAAGCAAAGCGTTTGCTGCCATTCACAGGCGTTTCCCGAAGGTCATCACCCACTGCGACTGCGTGCAGGGCTACATGAAACTGCCCATCAAGGCTAAGACCCTCGGTGCAGATCTCATCTCGCTCAGTGCACACAAGATCTGCGGACCTAAAGGCATCGGTGCGCTGTATGTCCGCAAGGGTCTGCACCTGCCCGCATTCATGCTTGGCGGCGGACAGGAAAAGGGTCAGCGGTCGGGTACCGAATCTGTGCCGCTGATATGCGGTTTCGGTGAAGCAGTGAAGCTTTACGGCGGCAGCATCGCAGAAAGGCTTGAAAAGGCAAAAAAACTTGAAAACAAGCTGTTTGAACTCTGCGAAAAGAACGGCGGCATAAGCATCAACTATCGTGGCGAAAAGTCACCTTATGTCAACAGCATATCGGTGGACGGTCTGAGATCCGAGGTGCTGCTGCACTATCTTGAAAAGCGTGAGATATTCGTTTCCAGCGGTTCGGCATGTTCTAAGGGCAAAAAAAGCGGAGTGCTGGCTGAGTTCAGGATACCTGTACAGAATATGGATACCACCCTGCGCATAAGCTTTTCACCCGATACCACCGAAGAAGATCTGCTGGGCTTGATGGAAGGCATAGAAGCCGCCCAGCAGGAACTGGCAAGGATAAAGTAAGCATAGAACACTTGTTTTATACTATATTAAAAGGGCAGGCTGAAATACACCTGAATGTCTGTCGGGAAAATATCACAAGCGGTAAATATAAATGTCTGGCACTGTAACAGAAAACGACAAATTTTTCGTAAAGGAGAAGTTATAATGAAAGAAATAATTCTTTGCAAATATGGTGAGATAGCCCTGAAGGGTCTCAATAAAAGCACTTTCGAGAGTATGATGGTAAGGACGATAAAGCGCAGACTGGCAAGCGCAGGTGAGTTCAGAGTAACTAAATCACAGTCCACACTGTATGTTGAACCGCTGGGTGAAGACCCCGATGTTGATGAATTTGAGGACAGGCTGTCGAAAATTTTCGGCATAGTAAAGCTTTGCAGAAGCGGCGCTGTTGAAAAGGACATCAAAGTCATCTGCGAAAAAGCCCCCGAGTACCTTGCAGATGTGCTGGACGGTGCAAGGACATTCAAGGTCAACGCAAGGCGTTCCGATAAGAAGTTCCCGCTGAAATCCCCCGAGATATGCGCTGAACTGGGCGGTGCCATACTTGAAAAGTTCCCCCACCTCGAAGTTGATGTGCATGACCCGCAGGTCACTGTCACCGTCGAAGTCCGTGAGGACTATGCTTTCATTCACTCCGACCCCGTTGACGGTGCGGGCGGAATACCTGTCGGTTCCAGCGGACATGCCATGCTGCTGCTTTCGGGCGGTATAGATTCGCCCGTTGCAGGCTATATGATGGCAAGGCGTGGCGCAGTTGTCGAGGCGATACATTTTGAGGCACCTCCCTATACTTCCGACAGGGCACGCATGAAGGTCGAAAAACTGGCTGAACTGATGACCGCATACTGCGGCGATATCAAGTTCTTCTGTGTACCCTTCACCGAGATACAGATGAAGCTGAAAGCCAACTGCCCCGAGGAACTTTTCACCATTCTCATGCGCCGACTCATGATGGAGATAGCACAGCGTGTCTGCGAAAAGGAAGGCGATATCCAGGCACTCATCACAGGCGAAAGTCTCGGTCAGGTCGCAAGCCAGACCATGTATGCTATGGTGTGCACCGATGCTGCATGCCGCATGCCCGTGTTCAGACCCTGTGTTGGTCTCGATAAGGCAGAGATAATCGAAACTGCCCGTAAAATAGGCACTTTTGAGACCTCCATACTGCCCTATGAGGACTGCTGCACAGTGTTCACACCCAAGCACCCCAAGACCAGACCCAGCCTTGAAGAAGTCGAAAAGGCACAGGCAAGCTTCGATTTTGAACCCTATATCAAGGAAGCTGTCGAGGGTACTACCGTAAGGCTGATAAAGAACAGGTAGTCCGGACGCCGAGAGATGAATGCAGTTTATCCTATAAAAATTGTTTCATATTCTTATATAAACGGCTGTCCTGCAAGGTGTACAAAAAACCTCTCAATTTGTACAATTTGACAATGGCTCGATTTGGTTACAGGCAGGTTACGATGTTTCCGATTTTTAAGATTTGTGTACGCTTTTTTGTACCGGATTATTGTGAAAAACAGGTGACAGAATGTGACGCTGCCCCGAAATTCCGAGGTTTTTAAAGTGATAAAAGTCCGAAAAATCAAACACAAAGATTAAAAATATGTAACAAAAACGTTACAATAAATGGAAAAGATTTCCTGTTTCATTAGTTTGAATTGATATGTGAGTTTATAATATGTTCAAAAACAGGGCGATTTTTTTGTGTGAAGTGCTAGTAAAAAGCGGGGTTTGTCAGATGAATTTTGCGGAAGATAACAAAGTGGTAACAGAAACTATTGACATTATTACAGAGGGTGTAGTAAAATATATGTTAGACAATTCCATCACTATGTCAACAGCCGAAAGCTGTACAGGTGGAATGGTCGCAGAGGCAGTCACTTCGGTGAGCGGTGCGTCAGGCATGTTCAAAGGCGGCGTGTGCACCTATACCGAGGAGATGAAGATGAAGCTGCTGGGCGTGCAGGAGAAAACGCTCAGACAGTTCACGGTCTACTCGAAGGAGACCGCAAGCGAGATGAGTCTCGGGGCACAGAAGATGTTCGGCACTGATTGTGCAGTCGGCATCACGGGTCTGGCGGGACCGGGCGGCGGTACGGCTGAAAAGCCTGTCGGTACGGTGTACGTTTCGGCAAGGTACGCAGACAGGGAGATCGTGAGAGAGCTGAGGCTCTATGAAGAATATGAGAAACTTGACAGAGGAATTATAAGAAGGATAACAACAATGAAAGCCTTGCAGATGATATGCGAGGTGTGCGGTGTTCCGACAGGTCAAGGAGAATGATATATGGCAATGTCAAATGAAACTGCTAATCTGACCGAGAGAGATACTTCAAATTTCTTCCTGAGATTTTTCAAGTATTTTATCCCGTGGAAAGGCGACAAGCGCAATGAGATAATCCGCAAGATAGCATTTTGTACGTCGATAGCGCTGTTTTCCATGTCTATCGACCAGCTGAGCGATTACCTCGGCGCTTCAAAGGAAGAACAGAAATCTTACATACAGCAGGTCGTTGACGAGTATGAGCCGAAGTTCGATAAGAACGTCAGCTTCGATGTTAATAACGGCGGCGACGATTATGATGCGGCAAACCCCGAGGCTTCCAAAGCCAAGCTGACTGTTCAGGACTGGGCAAAGCCGCTGCTTAAACGCAACCCCGATGTGGTCGGCTGGATAAAGATAGCAGGCTTTACCGACTTCGACGGCAAGGAGTATATAAACTTCCCTGTGCTTCAGGGCAAGAATAATGAGGATTACCTCGACAAGAACCTGGACAGAGAATATTACGAATCAGGCAGTATCTTCATTGATGCGTTCAGCCACATGGACGATACGGGACAGACCGATAACATCACCGTGTTCGGTCACCACATGGGCTATGTGGGCACAAGCTTTACTCACCTTTCGGAATATGAACAGGGTGTGGATTTTCTCAAGCAGTATCCCATCATTGAGTTCAATTCCATCTATGAGAACGGCTGCAAGTATGCCATCGTAAGCTGCTTTGCGATAAATACCGAGGCAAAGGACGACGGCGGAGATCTTTGGCCTTATGTTGGCTGCAGAGATTTCAATGATGATGACAATAAGTTTGAGGACTGGTATGACCAGATCTCAAAGAGGTCGTGGTATACAAGCAATGTGAAGTGTACCGCAGACGATAAATACATCACACTTTCCACCTGTTCAAAACTGCTGAGTGACCTGAGATGGGTAATAGTCGCAAAGAAACTCACAGTTGATGACAATGTGGATCTTATCGTAAAATCCTATAAGGAAAAGCCCGATAAGGATATTTATTTCCCGAAATACTGGCGTGAGATCTACGGAAACAACAAGGTCTACAAAGGCTGGGAATATTAAAATAAGATCACAAGGATCTTGACAGGGACAGCAGATACCCGTCCCGTAAAGTCGAGGAGAATGATATATATGGCAATGTCAAAAAGATCAAAAGATCTGAGCGGCAGTGAGTCGTCAAACAGCTTTGTCCGCTTTATCAGGTATTTTATCCCGTGGAAGGGCGACAAAAGCAGCGAAACAGTCCGCAAGGTGGTTTTTATAGCATCTGTGGCAATGTTCGCAGCAGCTGTCGGTCAGCTGAATGATTATGTAAAGACCAATAAGGGCGATCAGCCCGACGTTCAGCAGGTCGTTGAACAGTATGAACCCAGCGCTGATGCAAACGTGGATTATGAGGAAAATACGGGCAGCGATGCAGTTGATATCGCTTCACCCGAAGTTACTCAGAGAAAGCGTGAAGTGCAGAAGTGGGCTAAGGAACTGGTCGAGCGCAACGATGATGTCGTGGGCTACATAAAAATACCCGGATTCACCGATTACTACGATGATGAGTTTATCGACTTCCCTGTGATGCAGGGCGTTGATAACGACGATTATCTTTATAAGGATATCGACCGTGCATACTACGAATCAGGCAGTATCTTTGCCGATACGTGGAGCAGGATAAGTGAGAACGATGTGTCTGATAATATCACCATATTCGGTCATCACATGGGCTGGGTAGGCACAAGCTTCACACACCTGTCAGAGTATGAACAGGGCGTTGATTTCCTGAAGGAACACAACATCATCGAGTTCAATACTATCTATGAAAGTAACTGCAAATACGCCATCGTAAGCTGTTTCATGATAAATACCGAACCTTCGGACGATGACGGCAACCTCTGGGAGTACATCGGTTACAGAGATTTCACCGATGATGAGTACACTTTCGATGACTGGTATCATGAGATCACAAGAAGATCATGGTACGCTAACGATGCGATAAAGTGTACCGAGAACGATAAGTACATCACACTGTCTACCTGCTCAAAACTGCTGGACGACACAAGATGGGTCATCGTTGCGAAGAAGCTTACTCCCGATGACGATGCAGACCTTATCAAAGAGTCGTATACGGCTAAGAATGATAAGGATATCTATTTCCCGAAAAGCTGGCGTGAAAAGTACGGCAATGAGACCGTATATAATGGCTGGGAATATTGATGCGCCGGCAAAAAATCTGCCTTCGGGCATAATTGCTTTATGCTATTAGACCGACATACGTCGGTTTAAAATATAAAGCTCCGCAGCAGCTCTCACGGCTGCGGACAGGAAGTCTCGTAAGGGGTTTCCGGAAAGGTAATGTGATAAAAAATGAAGCAGAAAAGATCAAGGGCTGCCAAACAGCGTGCTGCAAGGCCGTCCGTGAGAAAGGTCGGTACGATGCTGGGAAGCGGCGCTCTGTGCGTACTTACTGTGGGCACGATAAGCGTTTGCGGACTGCTGGGTCATAAGGCTCAGTCAAAGGCAGAGGCTGACAAGGAAACAAAGGCTGCGAATGTAAACACCACCGACACAGCGAGAGATGAGGGTGCGTATACCGCACTGGATACTGTCACATGGAGAAAGGCAAGTATCAACGAGTATGAGTTTGCGGAGGTATCCGCTCCTGAGACCACTAAGGTAACAGAAGCAAGCTCCTCTGCGGCAGAGACGACAACATCAGCTACGGAGAAAAAAACGGAAACAAAGGCAGATACAGCTAAAGCTGAGGCTGAAAAAACTGCCGAGGACAAGACAGAGATCAAGAGCATTTCAAAGACCTTCCTGTATGTGGAAGAACCCGTGAGCCTGAGAAAAGCTCCCGATAAGAGCGCAGAAGCGCTTGAGGTGCTCGATACAGACACAAGGGTCGTTGTTGACGGCTGCACCGATGACGGTGTGTGGTATTCTGTAAGGCATGGCGAAGTAACAGGCTACGCTACCGCCGAGAATTTCACGGGAAAAACGCCGAACAGCAAAAAGACCGAAGAAAAGAAAGACGAAAAGTCCACAGAGAAAAAGGACGGCAAGTCCGAGGATAAGACCGTTATCGAGCTCAAAGAAAAAGAGGACAGCTCAAAGAAGAACGCAGTCATCAGCTATACTGATGAGGAGTTCGAGATGCTGTGCTACGTACTTCAGGGTGAGGTAGGAAATTGCTCGGAAGCAAGCAAGATAGCCGTTGCCAATGTCATCATCAACAGGGTCAGATCGAGCCAGTTCCCCGATTCTATCTCGGCAGTGCTGACTGCACCTTCACAGTTCGATGCCATCTATGGCTACTATAACGGCACAACAGTTCCCACGCAGAATACAAGAGATTGTGCGGCAAGGGCGCTTGCGGGCGAGGATAACACAGGCGGTGCTACCTACTATTACGCTCCCAGCTACTGCGGCGGCTCGACAGCTTCATGGTTCGAGACACTTCAGTTCTGCTATGAGGTCGATGGTCAGAGGTATTTCAAGAACTGGTAAAGTGCATAAGTACGCACCGAGGTTTTTGTGCAACATTTGTTAAGAGCTACGAAAAGTCAGGACAGACAGCGGTTTTGTCTTGACTTTTTCTCTTTATTTGATAAAATGGAGAATGTAGGGCGTTTTGCGCCCAAATGTCCAAAAAATCTATCACGTTTGAGGTAAGTTGTGTAATGAGCAGGACTAAGAACGAAAATAATGATATGCCCTCAAAGGCAGGACGGATAGCGGCACATCTGCGGCTGCTGGTGACAGGTATTGCTGTTACGGGCGGGTGCGGACTTATGATGCTGACAGACAGCGCATTCAACCCTGCGCATAAGGTCGTTAAGGCTGAACCCGCAAAGGCTGTCAACACCGCCGAGAAGACCGTTCCCGAGGAGATAAGGATAAAGAACGCCCAGCTGGAAAAGGCGTCCGCTTCCGCACTGGAAATGGTGCAGCGTCAGTTCTCCAGCCCATTGGTGCTGGCTGAACCCGAGGTGGTCGAAAAGCTGGAATTCACCAAGTTCAAAAAGGCTGCGATAGGTGAGTATGATATGTCTGCGGCTGAAACAAAGGCTAAGGGCTTTACAGTCAACAGCGGTGCTATCACCGATCCCAATGACTTCACTGTGCCCTTCCCCGAACAGGATACGCTGATATATTATCCCGAAAAGGGCGAACCCATGAACCTCTCCGCTACAAGAAGTGTGGCAGGTGAGTATTTCAGGGTGCATGATGAGAACTCGGGTTCAACGCTGGTCATGAACGGTCATGAACTGCTTTGCCTGATGGTAAATAATGAGATCGGCGACAGCTGGGACGAGGAGGCTATCAAGGCGCAGATAGTCGCTGCGTACTCTCACCTGAGATTCAATCAGGAACATGGTCTGACCCCGACCATCGGTCTGAGATACGGCTATTCTTCCAAGCTGGAAGGCTGCGTCAATGCTGTCGAAGGACAGGCTATGCACTATGACGGCGATATCATCAATGCCGTTTACTCAGCTTCCAGCGCAGGCTATACCACCACCGCAGGCGATATCTGGGGCATGGATTACCCCTACCTCAAATGTGTCGAAAGTATCTATGATGACCAGGACGTCAACTGGGGCATAGAGAAAAAGTACAGCCGTGAGGAAGTCAAGTCCATGCTGGAAGACCGCTTCGGTATAACTCTCTCCGAGGACCAGACCAAGTGGTTCTCGATCGACAGAGCGTACAGCGTGGTATATATAGATACCGTCACCATCGACGGCAGGGCTGACTGCAAGCTTACAGGCAACCAGCTGTGCAACATGATGGGACTCAAATCCAATGCCATAACCATACAGTATAAGGACGGCGAATTTACATTCACCTCCTGTGGCTGGGGACACGGCGTCGGAATGTCACAGTGGGGCGCACATTATTACGCCGAAAACGGCTGGACTTACGACCAGATACTTACACATTATTACGTTGATGCCAGACTGGAGCTTTCCGCACCCTCCGCTTATTCTGCCGACCCCGAGGAAGCAGAGGAGGACAGCAGCGAGGA
>CAMNMO010000047.1 GCA_946544695.1 uncultured Ruminococcus sp.
GCCCTGCTTTCTCGCCTTTGTCAGCGTGGGGTCATTATAGTACATACCGGGTGTGCGGAAAACTATATCGCAGTTGAATATCTCATCGAGATAGTTCTCGCCCAGTGCAAATTCGCAGCCCTTTGCCCTGAAATCTTCGATAAGCAGCGCATCGAACTCACTCTCGTCACGCTTGTCGCAAATAACGCAGTTTATACCTTTAGAAAGAAAGACCTTGATAAGATCCGTATGGCTGACACCTACGCCTATGAAAGCCACTCTTTTATCCTTGATCGAATTGAAATACTTCTGTGCCTTAGTCATCATTTCTCATTTCTCCTAATATACAGTTTCATGACACAGCTTAGCTGCGCACATAAATTATCTATTATATTATACACTATTTTCCCTGAAAACGCAAGGGGATAGAGCAAAATCAGCGAAATATTATTATCAGCCGCAGTATCGCCCGCTTATCCCGACCGCAAGACCGCATAACGCAGGCTGTACAGTCATCTTAATAAATGCAGAAAGTAAAAAGCTGCAAATAAGTTCAGGATATAAGGTAAACTTTAAGGTATATTTAAGTAAAGCAGGTTATAATATATACAAGCTCGTGAGAAGAGCAAATTAAGTATTCACCCTCTCCTATAAATAATTTTACCGCAAAACGGCTCTCTGACTTTTTGTCAGGGAGTCATTTTGTTTGCCCGAAACTGTACAGCTGTTTATATACAGTTCGGTGTGATGATAACAGTTGTATATACACAGTCGGGCTGCATACACGGCTGATAATTGTTCAGACTATACATCAAACAACTTTTATGTAAACGCTGCATTGTGCAAATTTACAAAGCTTTTCGCAGTGTATTGACAAAACTGTGAAAACTGTGTATACTGTATACATACAGTTCAAACGAAATAAACAGTTGAAACAGTTTGAGCACAGATATACGAACAAAAGAAAGAGACAACGACCCAAAAGAAGGAGACAAAACAATGAAAGACACAGAAAAGCTCCGCAGCCTTTTCACTGCGGAGGAGACACAGACAACAACAGAAAAGATCCCCGACAAC
The DNA here is from genome assembly GCA_946544695.1 of uncultured Ruminococcus sp. Taxonomy (GTDB): domain Bacteria; phylum Bacillota; class Clostridia; order Oscillospirales; family Ruminococcaceae; genus Hominimerdicola. The sequence goes on from CAMNMO010000047.1 coordinate 1,057, forward strand.
AAGCTGTACAGGTGGTTCAAAAGCGGGAACTCCACTGCGGCATTCAGGATAATGGCAGGTGTGTATGTGCTGATAGGAGTCTTCGGGCTGCTGAGAGGCAACACAGGCGGTTCATTCTTCTTCCTGGCAATGGCACCCTGGTTACTGGTGCTGGAGGCGGCAGTAAGATCGGAAAAGAAAAACAAAAGGACAAAAGACGAGAACGAAAAAAAGGAGATGTAACTATGAAAAACAACAAGGAGTACAAAAGGCTCATGGGCAACAGCGCAGCATGGCTCGGCTGTGCAGTGGTGTTCGGAGTGGTGATGGATTCGATGCTGCCGATAGCACTGCTGTTTGCAACGCTGGGTATCGACGAATACAGCAAGGCAAGAAAACTGAGGAAAGCAAGCGAAGGATAAAGATCACGGAGACAGCAAAATGAAAGACACAGAGAAAAAAAGTCTCAAAAGCTGCGAAAGTATTCTTCCTGCCGAGCCTGTTTTTCAGAGCCTTAAAGGACAGCGGACCTCAGCCCTATATACTGCCCATATTATTTATGTGGATAGCAAATGCGGGAGTGACAGCTTCAGCTAAAGCATAAAAATAAACAGGCGTCAGCAAAAAGAGAAATGACGCTGAACAAGGAGACGAAAATGGAAATAGAGATAGACACAAAAAGCCGACAGCCTATAATAGAACAGGTGGTCGGGCAGATAAAGAGACTGATAGAGAACGGCAGACTTACGGCGGGCGAAGAACTTCCCGCAGTGAAGGCGCTGGCAGATGAACTGAACATCAGCCGCCTGACAACAGGCAGGGCTTATGACAGGCTTTGCAGCGAAGGTCTGCTGCTGCACAGGACGGAAGGCTTTGTGGTAGCATCATCAAAGTAGAAAAAGAGAGAACAAAACTTTAAAGGAGACAGCATCATGAAAAACAGCATAATGAACAGGTCATTGCGGATAGCCGCAGCTGCGGTGTCTGTAATATTCACAGTAAAGAAAGACATAGCCGCTGTTTACAGCACAATGCCTAACCACAATTGCGGTAACACTGCTTAAAGTCGGCGTGTTGGCAGGTGTCATGTTCCTTATAAAAAAGGGCACAGATAAATTCATCAAGCGGAAGGAATACCCCCGCCAAAGAATTGAGGTGGATAAATGAACATATTTATTGACAATAAAAGCGGTGCACCGATCTACGATCAGATCTTCAACCAGATAAAGACACAGATCATAAACGGAACACTGAAAGAGGACGAAGCACTGCCCTCCATAAGAAATCTCGCAAAGGACCTGAAGATAAGCGTGGTCACCACAAAGCGTGCCTACGATGAACTTGAACGGGAAGGCTTCATCTACACGATAGCGGCGAAAGGCTGCTTCGTGGCACCGAAAAACATTGAACTCATACGTGAAGCAAATCTAAGAAAGATAGAAGAACTCATGGGTGAGATAGGAAAGCTTGCAGCAAGCTGCGGACTTTCAAAACAAGAATTGATCGAGATGTTTGAATACATCTCGGAGGAGGAGTAACGAAATGACAAATGCCATAGAGATAAAGGGACTTGTAAAAGAATATAAGGACTTCAAGCTTGATAATGTTGACCTGACACTGCCCGGCGGCTGCATACTGGGTCTTATAGGTGAGAACGGCGCAGGCAAATCCACACTGATTAAATGCCTGCTGGGTATAATCCACAAGAACTCGGGCAGCATCAGTATACTCGGCAGAGACGCCGATACAGAACTTGCCGATATCAAAGAGGATATCGGCGTGGTGCTGGACGAAGTTGGCATACCCGACAGCTTCAGGTACAAGCACATAAACGCCGTGATGAAGAACACATTCCGCAACTGGGACGAAAAGATGTTCGATGATTACATGGAGAAATTCAAGCTTCCCAAGAACAAGAAGTTCAAGGAGTTCTCACGGGGCATGAAAATGAAAATGGGCATCGCCATCGCCCTTTCGCACAAGGCAAAGCTGCTGGTGCTGGACGAAGCCACAAACGGTCTCGACCCTGTCATCAGGGACGAAGTCACCGACCTGTTCTATGAGTTCACCCGCAGCGAGGATCATTCGATACTCATATCCTCGCACATCGTCAGCGACCTTGAAAAGCTGTGCGATTACGTTTCCTTCATACATAAGGGACAGGTGCTGCTGAACGAGGAAAAGGACGTTCTGCTTGAAGAATATGCCATCGCACACTGTTCCGAGGAAGAACTGAAAGAACTCGACCCCACCGCTATTCGTGGCAAAAAGGCAAGCAAGTACGGCGTGCAGGCACTGGTAAGGCGTGATGCCGTACCCGCAGGAATGAACCTTTCCCCCGTTACCATCGAGGAACTGTTCATTTTCATGATAAAAGAAATAGACTGATAATAAACACGGAATACACCGAGAGGAGACAACCTGATGAAAGGTCTGCTTACTAAGGACTTTTTACATATAAAGACAGCATATCTGGTATTTTTTCCATACCTGCTGTTTATGACGGTAATGTGTGCGGCAAGCACGTTTGCAAAGGGCAATGTACCGTTTGTTGCCATTCCGTTCATCGCCATATTCCAGTCGCTGCTTCCGCTGACGATGATAATGGACGATGCACGCACAGGATTTGACAAAACAGCACTTACGCTGCCGTTTTCAAGGAAAGATTATATAATGGAGAAATACCTGCTGACGCTGATAAATGCGCTGGCAAGCAGCATGCTTTTCCTGATATTCACAGCGGGCGCCGCACTTATGGGCAGCAACAGCATAACCGACTCGCTTTCGGCTTCATTGCTGATATTTTCATTCAGCATGGTGCTGACCATAGCGGATATGCCGTTTATGACAAAGGCAAAAACAGCTGCGGGCACACGTAAGGTGTATGCGATATCACTGGTATTATACGGCGCATCGGCAGGGCACTTCATGGCGTTCAAAAGCCTTAAAGACAGCATCAAAAATGTGCACATACCGCTTCATACCTCAACTGTTGTTTTCGCAGTGATACTGGCAGCTTCCATCATATCGTATCTCATCTCGGCTGCATTTTATGAAAAGAAAGATATCTAGGTCTGATATATAAAGGAGTAGACAATATGAAAGGCTTACTGACAAAAGAAAAATACGTCATGTGGCACAACTGCGGAGTATTCCTGCTGATACCGCTGTTCTTCTTTGCTGCAATGGCTATAACACTGTTCTCAAGGCATTCGGAGTTAGACGGTTTCCCCGTAGGCATGGTATACATGTTCATGGGCATCATTCCCGTGAATATCTCAAACACAGATATCCAGAGCAAGTGGCATCTGGGCTGCCTGACAATGCCCTACACCCGCAGACAGCTGGTGGCATCAAAGTATATATGCGGTCTTATACTGGTCGCAGGCGTTACTGTGGCATGGGTAGTTTTCATGAGTATCTGCGCAATGCTCGGTGCTGTTATCACTTTCAAAACTGTACTCAGCCTCATTCTTACAGGCTGCGCAATGGGACTTCTGCCTTCAACGGCTATCCTGCCATTCAGCTTCAAGTGGTATGATACTATCGGCGGCAAGCGCATCGTCCTCGGCGGACTCGCAGGCGGACTGGTAGGCGGCACAAACGTCATTATAATGAACCGTGTCCCAGGACTGACAGGTTCAGCGATATTCTTTGCTGTGATGGTCGTCGCATTCTTTATCTCCTGGCTCATCTCAAACAGGTTATTCGAGAGGAAGGACGTATGACCATGAGCAGAAAACTAAAAGCACTTTTGCTGTTTGACTGGTATAACATGAAGGTGTTATATATATGCACAGCAGTGATGATATTGTCAAGCAGTTATGGGACTCTTATTCAGGCTATACATACAGGATCCGCAAGCTTGGGTTTCAATGCTTTCATCGGCGGATTCGCAGTGGTGCTGATGAGCACCGCCTTTGCGCATGACGACATGAAGAACATAGGCGTCACCCGCAGGTCGATGCCCTATACTGAAGGCGAGATGGTATTGTCGAGATACCTGCCGCTGTTCGCAGTTTCCGTGCTTTCGGTCTTTACAACTGTCATATATGCCTGCATCGGCGGCGCCGTGCACGGCTACGGCCATGATTTTATAAAGCAGCTGCTTTTCTGCGCAGCCATCATCCTGGATTTCATACTTATCATCCCTGACATTTTCTACCCCGTGATATTCCGTTACGGCTACCAAAAGGTGCAGGTCATTTACGGTATCGTAACTACTGTCACGCTGCTTTACGGTTTTATAACATTCATGGTAATGATGACGTTAGGCTCCGAAGATGAGACCTCACAGCTTGCAAGTTCGCTGTTTTCAGCGCCCCTCGCTGTCAGCATCGGCAATATCGTATTCGTGATAGTCATGACTTTTATTTCCTGCAAATTATCCATCAGGCAGCTGCGCAACGCCGACTGAACAACAGATAAAGGAGATACAAAATGAGCATAAAAAAAGTAAAAGCTCTAATGCTTACAGATTACTATCAGATGAGTTTCATTTCCATCACGATCATACTGATGCAGATATTTGACAGCCTTTCAATGCTGTTCTGGTCAGCTGCGTCGGGAGAATGCACCAGCCCGCTTACAGCAAACTTCGGGCTGGTAGCAATGTTCCTGTTGACCAATTCATTCACCCTTGATGAACAGAAAGGCACAAAGATATTGAAGAAGACCATGCCCTATACCGACAATGAATTCGTGCTTTCAAAATACCTTATGCCTGTGTTATTCGTAGTTTTCAAGTGCATCTCGGATATAGCGCTGTCTCTGGCAGGCACGACGATGCATGAGGGCGGCATGAGCGCCAACTTCGGTGAAACGCTGGCTTTTCATATCGTCATGGTCGTCACCAGCATGCTGCTTCTGCCCATACTGGTATACCCTGCATTTTTCAGATCCAGCTATAAGACTGCCGTGAAGTTTTTTACAGTGGTCGGCACGATCTCCCTGGTGGGTATGATGGGTATCATGTCAAAGTTCGTAAAAGACATGGTCACCCAAAGAAGCTTCGGCAGAATGCCCGTTCCCGCAGGCATCGCAGCTGTCGCAGTCACTTTAATACTGCTTGTTATCTCATACAGGTTATCAGTGAAGTTTCACAGCAAATCTGACAGCTGATACCCATATCCCACTAACGATCAAGGAGCTGATCTTAGATGAAACGACCCTCATTCATGCAGGGACGGTACGGCGTGGACAAGCTGTTCTTCGCCGTCACCGCCCTTTGCCTGCTTATACTGATACTCAGCTTCACCGTGCTGCGGTATATTCCCCACATATCCATAAAAGGCGTGCTTGGCATCAACGGGCTTATCATGATAGTGAACACAGCCCGCATATTCTCAAAGGATATAGGCAGAAGGCAGCTTGAGAATATCCGCTTCACCCTATGGCTGAACAAGCTGAGAGGTCACAGCGGCACACCACGCCCTGCTAACAGACAAATGCTGCGTCCGCAGAAAAACATCAACAGCACCCCTAAATGCAGCTGCGGCACACCGCTTGATATCCCCGCCGAAAGGGGCAGCCATATCGTCATCTGCAAAAACTGCGGCAAACGCAATCTTGTCAAAAAATAACTTCTCCACATAAATCTGAATAAACGCAAGCGGCGCACTCCATCAGGGGTGCGCCGTTATTTTCTTAAAAAGCACAAGACCGCACGGGGGAGTATGCCCGAGCGGTCTCAGAAGGAATAAAGGTGGAAAGTTTAAGGGCTTTCCGTCCCTTCGGTATGTGTGAGCAAAGCATAAGGTGGGAAACTTGCTCACGTTTGGAAGAAAGAATAGTTATTTGCTTTCTGTCATAAGCTTATAGTTTTTCGATAAGCGCATCTCCGATGTCGGCAGTTTCAGCCTCAGTCAGCTTACCGCCCGCCTTGCGGAATGAGACTATGCCGATGAATGCGGCAGTCTCAGCCAGCAGAATGGGTATCGCACCCAGAAGCATCGCAGCTGCCAGCAGTTTTATGCTGCACAGCAAAGATACAAGCAGCATCAGCGCCCATACAGCCAGCAGGTTCTGAAGCTTGTAGAACATTGCTATCAGCACCTCGGGCATGGAAGGCAGCGGCTTGCAGAAAACGTGATAGGTAACAGTATATACCATAAGCGTCAGGAAAAATGCCATTGACGCCGCCAGCACATATCCAATCATGCCAAGTCCCACTTTGCCGCAGGCAAATATGCCCACCGCCTGAAGCACAGCTATCAGCTGCAAGGGCAGGTATCTCAGCATTCTCAGTTCCTCTGTAAGCTGCCTGAAGAAACGCTTTGTCAGGCTGTCGTAAACATCAAATCTTCTCAGTATAACGTCCTTGCCTATCATGAATGCAGATGTCAGCGCAGGCAGCGCCAGCACACCAAGCGTCAGCACCATCGTACCGACACATACCACACTCAGCACAGCCACAAGGTGTATCATCGAAGTGATGCACGTCAGATCGGGTCTTTTCTTTTTCATGCTCTGCACTTCCCTTCCCCAATGTCCATTCTGCGGCGCATTTCACGCCGCAGCGAGCACGGGTAATATCCTTATAGGAGAATATTGCATAGCAGTGTTACATCTTTACCGAACCCGCAAGTCCGTTGTAGATGTACTTCTGCAGGAAGATGAATACTATCATTATCGGTATCATACCTATGATTATCGCCGCTGCCACTATCTCGAAGGGTGTTGACATGGAACCGTAGAACTTGTACAGTGCCACTGTGAATGTCTGCACCTCACGGTTGAGGTAGAGGTTGGGGATATAGAAGTCGTTGTAAAGTCCGATGCCGTTGATGATTATCATCGTGGTGCATGCAGGCTTCATCAGCGGGAAGATTATGTGCAGGAATGTGTAGAAATAACCTGCGCCGTCTATCTGCGCCGCTTCATCTATCTCCCGTGAGATATTGTCGAGCTGATTGAGCATTACGTATATACCCACGATGCCAACGCCCGAATAAAGTATGATAACGCTCCACATGGTGTTTACCAGACCCACCGAATACATCATACGGAAGATCAGGTTCTGGGTGGCAACAACAGGTATGAACATGGTCAGTGTGAACATGGTCATAACTATCTTCTTGCCCATGAAGTCAAATCTGTGCAGCACGTAGGATACCATCGCCGTCATGGTGACCTGAAGTGCCAGCGAAACAGTGAGTATTATCGCCGTATACAGGAAAGCCTTGCCCAGCTTGCCCACCCTTATCGCATAGGAGAAGTTATAGGTGTTGAGCCAGTTTTTAGGGGCTTCCAGCACGCTTGTGGTCGAATACTCGGCTCCCGTCTTGAATGCCATGAAGATAAGCGGGATAAGCGGTACGATAACAAATATGCTTGCCGCAATGAGGAAGACATATCTCACGACCTTGTAAAGCTTGGTTTCATTTGCCATGATATCAGTCCTCCTTTACCAGCAGTCTTTGCAGGCTTACAACTATCATTACGATAACGAATACCATTACCGACAGTGCTGCCGCAAAGCCCACACGGTTGGTGGACATGGACTGCTGGATCATGATAACAGGTGTGCCTGTGCCGTTTGAACCGTTCATCATGATGTAGGGTATCTCGAATACCTGTATGGAACCCGAAACACTCAGCAGTATGTTGATGAACAGTACCTTCTTGATAAAGGGAATGGAGATATAGCGTATCTCCTGCCATTTTGTGCAGCCGTCCAGTGTGGCTGCCTCAAACAGTTCGTTTGGTATGGACTGCAAAGCACCAAAGAACATGATGAAGTTCATGCCGTAGTATCTCCAGATACTGATAGATGCGATAGCAGGGTTTACCAGACTGAGGTCCTGGAGCCACTGGTGCTTCAGAACATCAAGGTGCAGCCAACCAAGTATGGTATTCAGGCTGCCTGCGTTATTGAAGAATATTATGAATATGGTGGAAATAATAACGCCGTTGAGAAGATAGGGTATTATGAGTATTCCTTTGAATACATTGAGTCCACGGAACTTGCCGTTTATGACCACCGCCAGCAGCAGTGCGAAAACCAGCTGGGGTATAGCCACAAGGAAATACCATCCGCAGTTTTTGAACATTTTTATATACTCGGTGTTAGTGAACATTCGCTGATAATTTCTTATACCCACAAAGCGTATCTCGCCAAAGCCCTTCCAGTCGGTCAGGCTGAGAACGAAGTTGCCGATTATCGGCACATACGAGAATATCACGAGATGTATCATGGGCAGTATCAGGAACAGTAAAATAAACACCGAACGGTTTTTGCTTTTCATATTTTACCACTCCGTTTAGTTTTGAGACAAGTCTTGCTAAAGGGCGATATATTCATATATCGCCCCAAGCAATGTCATATAAGGAAATAAGGAAATTGGAAATCTGTCTGTTAAAATTACTGCCAGCTGTATCCCAGGAAATCTCTTGCTTCGGTGTAAGCCTTGTTCTGCTTCTCTACCTGTGCATCGTAAGCGGACCAGTCAGGTTCCTTTGTAACGTCGATAGTATCGAACAGGTTGCCCGCATACTTGTTGTCCTCCAGCAGTGCTGCCTCAGAGAGAACTTCCTCGTTGTGGATAGAGTTTTCATCGGTCGCATAAGAGTACAGAACGTTGCAGGTACCTGCCTCAACTGCGTCGTCGATTATCTTGTACAGGTCGGGAACGATAGGTTCAACGCCCTTCTTCATTGCGATGTAGCCGCTGTCTGCCAGATACTGTGCATCTTCGGAGATGTACTCGATGAACAGTCTTGCAGCTTCCTTTTCGTCCGAACCCTTTGCGTTAGCGTAGCTGTCAGCCGCAGAAGCCATTACATACTGACCCTTGCCGAAATCGGGCGCAGGTGCGAACTTGATGGAAGCGGGGTCGCCGCCCTCGGGAACACGGCCCTGTATCTGGGGAACTACCCATGCACCGAACAGCATCATAGCTGCCTTGCCGTTGCCGACAGAGTCCATAGCAACGCCGAAGTCGGTGTAGATATCAGCCTCGAAGAAGCCCTTTGACTTCCACTCGGTATACATCTTTATGGTCTTGCCCATAGGCTCGCTCTCGCTGAAAGGAGTATCGCTCTTGAGCATGGAAGGATAAGCATCGTTGGAGCCTGCCACATAGTTAGCGAAATCGTTCATTGTGGACAGAGGCCAGTTTTCTATTCTGTGCATAGCGATGGGGTCGATACCTGCCTCACGCAGCTTGGTGCACATCTCCTCAAACTCAGCCTGAGTTGTGGGGATAGAGTCATAGCCAACGCTCTTGATGGTCTCCTCGTTGTAAACAACTGCATTGTTGTAGGTCTTAGCGGGCATCAGTGCATAAATGTACTGACCGTCGTTGAACATGGTATCAGCATAATCGCCGTACAGCTCTCTCGCCTCGTCAAGTGTGCAGTAAGGCTCAGCGTACTGCTGCCACTCCTCAATGCTCCAGTTAGGCGAAGTGTAGATATCGATCTCGGGATCCTGAGTCTGGAGCAGAGGTCTGATGTCGTCCTCGGTGGAGTTTACCTTCAGCTCAACATGAATGTCATACTCCTTCTCGAACTTCTCTGCCAGGTGCTTGAGGTATGCATAGGACTCATCACGGTAGGTGTTGCCGTCCTCGTCCTTCTTTTCTTCACCCAGAACACGGTTGCCGCCGTGTGTGTACAGTGTTATGGTCTTGCCCTTCAGTGAATCCTTGTCGATCTCATCAGCAGACTTGAAATCGGTCTTGCCGTCTCCGTTATCCTTACCTGCACCGCCGTTGTCGCCGCAGGAAGCCATAACGCCCACAGCCATTGTCAGGCTGAGTGCCATCGCAAGCAGTCTCTTGATCTTCATAATGATATCCTCCCTTTGATGTAACATATAATGTATTACCCGTTTGCAGCAGAAGAACGTTTGTTTCGTTTAAAATTATTTTATCGAGTTTCAAATTCTTCATATCTGCCATGTTTATATTAAACACTAAATCACGAAAAAAATCAAGAGGTTTTGCGAAATTTACTTAATTTTTCTCGCAATTACCCAGTTTATGTTGAATTGTATTGTGCATATCATACACAATTTTGATGTAAACGTTATCAACAATTACCTGTTTTGCGACATTTGTAAAATCATTTTGAAATCGTTTACATTAATTGGTAACGTTTTCATTAATTACTATTAACTTAAATTAACCTTATATAAAAAGCACCGAACGTCAGGGTGACATTCGGTGCTCTCAGGCAGAATCATTATGTTTGATCTATCCCATTACGGGATACAAGTTTAAGACTTCACCAGTTCAAAGCTGCCCTTGAATACCACAAGTACCAGCACTACCGATGCAACGATAACAGCCGCAGCTATCGACATACCAACAACAGACTTCTTGTTCACGCTGAAATCGCTGTCGCCCTTAGGCAGCAGGTGGACCGCCCTGAGTGCCTGTGACATGGGCTTATAAAGGATAAAGCATATTGCCGAGTTCAGCACGCTCTTTATCAGGTTGAAAGGCAGCAGCAGGGGCACTATCATGCCTGCGACCGTCTTGACATCTGTTTCTGCGTAGATAGGTGTGATGATGAGGTTCATGACCAGCATAACGGCAGTCATGCTGAACACCGCAGCTGTCAGTCCGATAACTGCGCCCTTGAAACTCTTGTTATGCTTGTATATCAGTGAAGCGGTAACAGAAAATGTCGCACTGCCTGCAAAGTTCATCAGCGCACCCCAGAAGCCTGTGTCTGAAAGTGTGACCATCTCCAGCAGCGACTCAGCCAGTGCTACGCCCGCAGATGCAGTGGGACCGTAAACAAAGCCTGCCATAGTGGTAAAAACGTCCTTGAACTCCAGCGTCAGGAAGCTTACCTTGAACCTGAACACAAACACACAGATATAACCCAGTGCTGCGAACATGGCAAGTATGGTCATTTTCTTTACATCAAATCTCTTTGCGGGAACTGTGCCCGCAGCCGTTTTAGTACTCATAAAAATTCCTCCAAATAATAACTATTCGGGAGAAACGATAAAAGCCCCCAAGCATCGCTCGGGGGCTAGTTTACATAAAACCGTCGTTTCTTCCATCCGGACTTTACCGTCGGTTCGGGATTTTCACCCGATCAGCGCCGTTCGGCGGTCGAGGACTTACGATATCCGCAGATACCGATCACCTCCGGTGTGGAATCTCACCACCCCTGAAACAAATATTAATTCTGTTCTGCCTGAACTATTGATAAGCGGAGAATTACTCCTCCACATCATCGTCAGAAAAATCGAACTCCAGGCTCTCGCCGCAGTTGGGGCATTCTACCGAGCCCTTCTCGACCATCTTGTCGTCCATGACGATAGTCTCGCCGCAGGTGGGACATACACACTCATACAGTGTCTCGTCATCGAAAGCCTCATCGTCGTCCTCATCGTCATCGTAGAACTCATCATAGAAATCGTCCTCCAGATCGGAGAGATCGTCACTCAGGCTGTCTACCACATCAACGGTCTCATCAGCCAGTACGGTAACGTCCTCGATAGCCTTTGCCATCTCCTCCATAAGTTCCGCCATAGCCTTCATGACCTTGCCCTGATCGGTGCTCTCGTCTATCTTCAGACCCTCCATAAGACCCTTCAGATATGCTGCCTTGTTGCTAAGCTCCATTAAAGCCGCCCCCTTTTCTTCAAACTTAAAAACTCAGTATCAAGCACGCTCCATGTACTCGCAGGTACGTGTATCGATCCTGATCCTGTCACCTGTGTTGATGAACAGAGGAACTCTGATCTCAGCGCCTGT
>CAMNMO010000048.1 GCA_946544695.1 uncultured Ruminococcus sp.
TTTAACAGGTGCGATGTGCCCTCGACCCGCCCTGTCAGGTCGGGCGTGCAAAGTTCACACAAGCTTATTTTGCCCGATACCCTTTACTTTTTCTGAAAAACATGCTATAATAACGAAGGAATATTCTCGGCGTATGCTGATAGACAGGAGTAGATCCATGCTAATAGATTTTCATTCTCATTTTCTGCCGCAGATAGATGACGGTTCACGAAGCATCGAGGAGTCGGTGGGGATTCTGGACATTATGGCAAAAAGCGGTGTGGACAAGATAATCGCTACCCCGCATTTTTACTGCACCGAACAGTCGTCGGATCAGTTCATAGAAAGGCGTGACAACGCTTATGAAAGGCTGAGACCTGAACTCAAAGAGGAACACCCCGAGATAGGCTTTGGTGCTGAGGTGCTGTATGACCATTCGCTGGTCAATTATGACAAGCTGCCCGACCTGTGCATCAAGGGCACAAAATGGCTGCTTCTCGAAATGCCCTACACCGACCTTGATGATAAGATAATCAGCGGCGTTGAAGCCATGACCAACAGGGGAGACGTAAAGATATTTGTGGCGCATATCGAGCGTTACCTGAACTTCACATCAATGAAGCGCCTTGATGAACTGATGCACCTTGAACTGCTGGGGCAGATAAACGCCAAGTCGCTGATGACATTCAAGACCCGCCGCCGCTGCATGAAGCTGATAGAGAAAGGCTATGTGCATGTTCTGGGCTCGGACTATCACCGTATCGGCAGGGGAGATGTGACTGTTGACCACGGTTTTGAGGTCATCACCAAAAACAAAAAGTTCGATGATTTTGCTGAGTACGCCGAGGAGAACGGCAAGAAGATACTCAGGGACGAATCACTGAACAGTATACTTTAAAATGTATCATCAGACCTTTGCATCAGCATGCATGGGTCTGATTTTTTGTGGGCAGCAGCCTGTACCGAACTGTGTGCAGCTTCATGCCGAAAACTTGACAACCATTCGTTTTTCGTGTAAAATAAATATGTATGTTCGGGGAATGCTATCCCTGACACCGATCTTAACGGAGGTATGTATATGGATAATAACAATCGTCCTCGTGCGAGACAAAAAAATTATCAGTCAGGCGGCAGCGGCGTCCATAAGCGTGGCAGCGGACTGGGCACAGGTCCTGTCGGTTCGGGCAGAGGCGGCAGCAGCAGCGGCGGCGGCATAAACCGTGCGGCAGCAGGCGGCGGAGGAACACTGCTTATCATAATCGCAGTGATACTGTTCAATGTTCTGAGCGGACACGGCGGCAGTTCATCTGTCGGCACACCCAATGACTACGGCACTGCACCCGCAGGCTACGAAGCCATAGATACCACAGGCTATTCGGCATCTGGCGACACTGAGGTGGATACCACTGTGGCAGCAGGTTCAAGGGAAAAGCGCACCGTGATAAAGGGCGGCGGCAATGACAAGGTCACCCTGATGGTATACATGTGCGGCACTGACCTGGAAAGCAAATACGGCATGGCTTCCTCGGATCTTTCTGAGATGGCTGCTGCAAAGTACGGCGACAATGTGAACATCATCGTCTACACAGGCGGCTGCAAGGGCTGGAAGACAAAGGGCATAAGCAGCAATGTCAACCAGATATATCAGGTCAGGGACGGCGGACTGAAAATACTTGAAAAGGACGACGGCGCAAAGGTCATGACAGACCCTGCCACACTTTCATCGTTCATAAAGTACTGCAACAAGAATTTCCCTGCTAACCGCAATGACCTCATTCTGTGGGACCACGGCGGCGGATCTGTCAGCGGTTACGGCTATGACGAAAAGAACAGTTCAAAGGGTTCTATGGGGCTTGCGAACATCAATAAGGCGCTTAAAGACGGCGGCGTGAAATTCGATTTCATCGGCTTCGATGCCTGCCTGATGGCTACTGCCGAAACAGCCCTTATGCTGGATCAGCATGCCGATTACCTCATAGCAAGTGAGGAGACTGAACCCGGTATCGGCTGGTATTACACCAACTGGCTGAACAAGCTGGGCGCTGATACTTCAATGCCCACTATTGAGATAGGCAAGAATATAGTTGATGATTTCGTGGCTGCCTGCGGCAAAAAGTGCCCGTCATCTGCCACCACACTTTCAGTTATCGACCTGGCTGAGTTTGCAAACACCGTTCCCTCAAAGCTTTCGGCATTTGCAACATCTGTCAGCGATAAGATAACTGCGCAGGACTACCGATCGGTATCCTCCGCAAGAAACAACACCCGTGAGTTTGCACAGAGTTCCAGGATAGATCAGGTAGACCTGGCTGACCTGGCTGAAAAGGTGGGAACTTCGCAGGGCAAGGAACTCAGCGAGACCATAAAGAATGCGGTAAAGTATAACCGCACCTCAAGAAGCATGACAAACGCTTACGGCGTATCCATCTACTTCCCCTACAAGCGTACATCTTATGTTGACACCGCTTGCAGCACTTACAGTGCGATCGGCATGAACGATGAGTACAGCCGCTGCATAAGGCAGTTCGCTAAGCTGGAGACAAGCGGTCAGATAGCGGCAGGCGGCACAGGTTCACCTCTTGGTTCACTGTTCGGCGGAAGCAGCAGCGGTTCAAGCGGCAGCGCTGATGTCATAGGTGAACTGCTTGGAGCGTTCCTCGGCGGTTCTTCGGGCAGAAGCATTGACGGTCTTGACAGGGCGAACACCGACTTCATGACAGAGGATACCATCAACGATGATGACGCTGCTGAGTACCTGTCGCTGAACTACTTCGATGTAAACAACCTGGTATGGGAAGAAAACAAGGGCAAGTACACCATCGACCTTCCCGAAGAACAGTGGGCACTGGTGAACACCATCGACCTCAACCTGTTCTATGATGACGGCAGCGGTTATATCGACCTGGGTCTTGATAACATGTACAGCTTCGAGGACGGCAAGCTGCTTGCTGATACCGACAAGACATGGGTATCTATAAACGGTCAGCCTGTGGCATACTATCACACCGATACGGTCGAGGACGGCGATGACTACGTTATCAGCGGCTACGTGCCCGCACTTCTCAACGGCAGCAGAGTCAGCCTGATACTGAACTTCACAGATGAACACCCCGAAGGTCAGGTCATCGGTGCAACAGAAGCTTACGTAAACGGCGAGACTGATACCGTCGCAAAGGGCGAGATAGAGATAAATGACGGTGATACGCTGGACTTTATCTGCGATTATTACGACTATGACGGCAACTATCAGGAAAGCTACATGATGGGCGAACAGGTTAAGGTCAAGGGCGACCTCACAATCAGTGACACCGATATAGGTGACGGCGATGTGAGGCTGATGTACAGATTTACGGACATTTACAACGAAGCATACTGGACACCTTTCATCACACTGAAATAATAAAGGCACAAAAAATCTCCCGCAGCGATTGAACTGCGGGAGGTTTTTATATTCGGTGAAGTCTGTAAAAAGCCCTTATGTGTACGGAAAAAGACTTAAACAGTGTGGAATGAGGTCCAAGCGCAGTCCGAATGAGGCATTTGCTGTCTTCACTTCATATACTTATCAAAGAAAGCTTCCAGCTTGTCAAAGGGGATAGCATTGCTGCTGCCGCCGTCGTACAGGTCGGTGTGTACAGCGCCCTCGATGACCAGCATTTCCTTGTTGTCGGCATACTTGCTGTCACGAGTCATGTTTTCGTAGGCGTCCTTGCCGAAGTAGAAGCTGTGCGCCTTATCACCGTGCATCACCATCACAGCCGAACGTATCTCGTTTGAGTAGGTGAGTATGGGCATGTTGATGAATGACAGTGATGAAGTCTTGTTCCAGCCGTCGTTTGAGTTCAGCGACCTTGCATGGTAGCCACGGGGAGTTTTGTAGTAATCGTAGTAGTCCTTCACGAAGAAAGGTGCGTCCTCGGGCAGAGGGTCAACAACGCCGCCGCCAAGTTCGTAGCTGCCTGCCTTGTAGTCCTTGATGCGCTGTGCGTTGAGAGCCTGCTTTGCAGCGTAGCGTGCTTCCTCGCTGTCGTCATTATCGAAATAACCCTTAGCGTTCACACGGGTCATGTCATACATGGTAGAAGCCACTGTTGCCTTGATGCGGGTATCCATAGCAGCCGCATTTATCGCCATGCCGCCCCAGCCGCATATACCGAGAATGCCTATCCTGTCAGGGTCAACATTGTCCTGAACGGATAAGAAGTCCACCGCAGCTGAAAAATCTTCCGTGTTTATATCGGGGGAAGCCACATATCTTGGCTGACCGCCGCTTTCGCCTGTGAATGAGGGGTCAAAGGCTATGGTGATGAAGCCACGTTCTGCAAGGGTCTGCGCATACAGTCCCGAACACTGTTCCTTGACTGCACCGAAAGGTCCGCATACAGCTATTGCGGGCAGCCTGCCCTGTGCAGCTTTCGGGGTGTACATATCAGCCGCAAGAGTTATGCCGTAGCGGTTATGGAAAGTTACCTTGCGGTGATCGGTCTTGTCTGACTTTGCAAAGGTCTTGTCCCATTCCTGTGTCAGTACGAGATTTTCTTCTGTCATAGTGGATACCTCCGTTTTCATCTGTTTTATTATCTGAATACATTATATCACGAATTTTATTATCTGAATACAGTATAACACGAATGCTGCAAAATAGCAAATACCTATTCTGAAATCGGGCGTATGCTTAAAACGCATAACTAAAAGCCGTGATCGTACTGCCCACGGAAATCAATTTTGACAAAACAAAGCACCATATTTTACAGCCGTAATGCATGTTCAAACCTTTGTATTATGCAAAAATTGATTTCCGTGCGTACTGCCGGGAAACTATTGCACAAATCGCAAAACCGTGTTATAATAAATAATATGGCTATCCCTTTAACACACCATTTTATACACCGGTGCAGCAAGATATATGTATTATGATGTATTCTTTTCCATGCGTTCAAGCATTTGCCTGCGTCGGTGGAAAGGATACCGTTAGCTATTGTTACCCCATCAAAAGGCTGTTTAGTGTGGTGTGCCGAAGGGATGACCATAATAATAAAACTGTCCCGTGCATTCGGGAAGTTCAATACGGAGGTACCGATATGACCATTCCTTTTGAGACTGATATAAATACTCTGCACACCCCCTGTTACCTTGTCAGCGAGAGTGCGTTGAGACATAATATGGAGATACTGCTTGATGTCCGCAAGCGCACAGGCTGCAAGATACTGCTGGCACAGAAGGCTTTCTCGATGTATTCTGCATACCCGCTTATGCGCCCCTACCTTGACGGCACCACAGCGAGCGGTCTG
This sequence comes from uncultured Ruminococcus sp., assembly GCA_946544695.1. Classification (GTDB taxonomy): domain Bacteria; phylum Bacillota; class Clostridia; order Oscillospirales; family Ruminococcaceae; genus Hominimerdicola. Next base: position 5,271 of record CAMNMO010000048.1, read on the forward strand.
TTTGAAGCTAAGCTGGGTCACGATGAATTCGGCGGCGAAACGCATGTTTTCGCACCTGCATACAAAGACGAGGACATGGCTGAACTTGTGAAGATATGCGATGATATCATATTCAACAGCTTTTCGCAGTGGCGCAGACACAGAAAAGCTGTACAAAAAAGCGGACGAAGAATATCCTGCGGCATACGCTGCAACCCGCTTTATTCCGAGATAGAAACAGACATCTATAACCCATGTTTTACAGGTTCAAGGCTGGGCGTAACGCCCGAACAGTTCGAGAGCGGCGAACTTGACGGCATAGAAGGTCTGCATTTTCATACTATGTGCGAACAGGGCGCTGATGTGCTTGCAAGGACAGTCCCGCATATAGAGGAACACTTCGGCAGCTACATCAGTCAGATGAAGTGGCTGAATCTGGGCGGCGGTCACCACATCACCAAGCCCGATTATGATGTTGACCTGCTTTGCCGCACTGTTGACCGACTTCAGCAGAAATACGGTGTTCAGGTATATCTTGAACCTGGAGAAGCCTGTGCGCTGAATGCAGGCTGGCTGGTCACAGAGGTCCTTGATACAGGCAGAAACGGCACTGATCTTGCCATAGTGGACACCTCAGCTGCCTGCCACATGCCCGATGTGCTGGAGATGCCATACCGTCCCGAGATCATCGGTTCGGGTGAAGCAGGGGAGAAGCCCTGCACCTATCGTCTGGGTGGACCTACCTGCCTTGCAGGTGATATCATAGGTGATTATTCATTCGATGCGCCCCTTAAAGCAGGTGACAGGCTTGTGCTGTGCGACATGGCTATCTACTCGTTCTGCAAGAACAACACCTTCAACGGTATGCCCCTGCCCGATATCTATCTTGAAAAGCTGGACGGCAGCGTGCAGCTGATAAAGCGTTTCGGCTACGAAGATTTCAAGTGCAGGCTGTGATATATATTGAACGCTAAGGAAAAAATAACGTCAAAAGCTTACGAACCCGTATATCGTGGCTATGTTGAGCTTTTTAGTATAACAAAATATAGTTATCCAGCTGACACACCATAATAAACGAAGCTATATTGGAACTTGAAATAGTTGATATAACAAAAAGATCCCGACAACATCAGCAGTTGTCGGGATCATATTTTTGTCAAAGCCATGCAGTAAAGTCATGGTCAGTCGTCGTTTTCATTACTGAGCATTTTAGCGTCCTTCACACGGAAAATATGGATTATCTGTGCAAATATGATAAGTATGATACCCAGCGCAAAGAGTATGCCGTTTACCAGTATCACACGGTCAGTGAAGTTGTAAAGCGCACCTGTGATGGCGTAATAAACGCTTTCGTCCTCCATGAACAGACCGTCGAAGTAACCTGTTGTGCGCAGGTATATGGTCGGTATAAGCAGCAATGTCGAACCGCAGAACATGATAACACCCAACCAGTAGGGCATATCAAAGGGGTGGTGGCGGTCAACAAATAACATCAGACCGATGATACCTGCCAGCACGATGACAGCCACGCCCAGCAGAATGCTTACCGAAGGAACTATCCTGCGTACTGTCGAGGGCACTGTGCCTTCAGAAAGCTTTTTTGCCTTCATTATATCGAAGTTGGCGTCCATCTTCTTTTCAGCCACATTTAAGGTGTTATCTATGTAGGTATAGTATTCTGCATCTTTGGGAATATCGTTAGCTTCTGAATAAGTTTCGATATACTCTGTAACATCAGTCTCGAACTGAGTGTAGTCATAGTTTACAACAGGCTTGGCGTTCGATTTACCAAAGGTGTAATCCAGTGACATCTTGGTAAGCTTCTTTGCAGCGACAGATACATTTTTCTTGTTAAGACTCTTGGTATAAACATCTTTCGGTATACCTGTCGGGGCTGACAGTCTGGCAAAATAAGCGTCCATCTCATTATACAGCGCTGAATCCGCACCGCTCTCACTGATAGCCCAGAGGTAGAAGTCCGTATTGAACACCATCGTGTTGCAGTAGATCAGCGCCTGAGTCAGCACCATGACGATGGTTGCCAGAATGGTCAGGATCATCATGGGTCTGTAATGGTATAACGTTTTCATTCTTTGATCTTGACCTCTTTCCATTCGATTTTCTGAAGTTTGCAGATAATAGCCAGACGGTACTCAGACATACCCAGCTTACCGTTGTTCCAGCAGGTATACAGAGTTAGTCTGTCATCGTCGGTGGGGTACACATAAGTGTAGTCATTCTCATGGAAAACGACCCTGTCGTTGACGATGTAGGTACATTTGCAGTATGAGGTCTCAAGAGTTACGATATCGCCTGTCTCGCACCTGTCAAGGTAGAAGAAATCGGTATGGTTATGACCTGCGATGACCACGTTGCCTGGTCTGCCGATATAGACCGAACCGTTATACCAGCCTGCACCGTATTCAAGCACATCTTCGGCAGTACCGCTGTACACCTCGATGTTGGTCATGCCTGCGTCCTCACAGTTGAGTATGGCATACAGGTCGCCGTAGTATGGGTAGACCATCGTATGTTTCTCGATCTTTCCGTCTACCTCGACCTCTATCTCCTTGATCTGGTCGGGAGCGTCATCGTCCCTGTACTTGTTCAGAGTACGCAGGTTCCTGACTTCCATTGGGGTCGAACCGAATGCCATATCCAGGTAAGGTTTGTATTTATAATATGGTTTGTAAAGTGCCAGATAAGCCCCGCTGCACAGAAATATCAGTATCAAAAAAGGTGTGAGAACATAAGTGAATGTCCTCAACACCTTAGATGACGAAGTTCTATGCTCATGAGCGTGGCTTCCCGTCTTGTGATTGTTGACGGCATCGCTCATAATATGATCCACTCCGATAATGATTTAGATTAAGCTCTGTTCTTCTTGGTAACGATAGCTACGCCAACGCCTGCCAGTGCCAGTGTAACAGCTGCTGCTGCAACTGCTGCGGTGTTGGAAGACTCAGTGCTGCCACCGGTAGGAGATACGGGATCGTCGTCCTTGATACCTGTGCCGCCCTTGCTGTCGTCCTTCTTGTTCATCTTAGCAGAAACGGTGTAGTGTACGCCGTCAGCAGCCTGCTTGATGTTGATGGTAACGTTGTACTTCTTACCCATCTCAACAACCTCGTCAAGGAAAGCTTCTCTCTGTTCCTTGGTCAGCTGCTTACCGATAGTATCCTTATCTTCCTCGGTCAGATCAGCGGGAGCCTTGTCAACTACCTGCTTGTCGCCGCCCTTGCAGTAGGGAGCAATGTACTTATCACGTACAGCGTTCATGTCCTCGATCATGCCGTCATACTGTGCAGAAGTGAATTCGTCCTTGTTAGGCTGCAGGAAGTTATCCAGTTCCTGAACGTTGGTTGCGGGTACGCCTGCGCTCTTAGCAGCATCAACTGCATCCTGATAACCTGTTGCGAAAGCCGATACGGACATAGTAGCTGCTATGATAGCTGCAGCAGCGACCGCAGAAATCTTTTTGATCATACTTATTTCCTCCAAACTCAAATTACTGTATGGCTCATATATTTATTAATATATTTTACCACTTTGACATTAAATATAATACCACATTTCTTTTCAAATTGCAAGTGGCTTTGTTTAACTTTGTATATTTTGCACAAAAATTTTGTACCAAAAGTTAATACGCAACCGTGATATACAATGTTAACCACTGTTTTTCATTTGTTTAAACATATTTAATTGTTGAAAATGGCGCAAGGGGGATTCCGTTGCTTCCGAAAACGTTTACCTCCCCGTAATTGGTCCAGAGATATCTGACAGCTTTCGGGGCAGGTACTGAGGGGCTGCTTATGCAGATAGTATCGCCTTCTATGGCGTATACTGCGGGTACGAACTCTCCGTCTTCGCCCGATACCTCAAAACTGCCTTCGGGAAGTGTGCCTTTTACGCAAAGTCCGCCGTCGGCATTGGTTATTTTTACCATAGCTTTTCCGTCAGCGAAAACGCAGCTGTCAAACATCGGTGCATCAGCATCGACGTCCATTCCGTAAGCGACCTTTTCAGCCTGAAGGCACAGCCTTTCGCCCACAGGCAGCTTGTCCTTCGGGTGTATCTCGTTGAATTCACCGCAGTCAAGTATCACGGCAATGCCTGTATTCTTCACCGTGCGGTAAGCCTTCATCTGTGCGTCTCTTATCTTGCACCAGTGCTTGTAGTCGGGGTCGGCTGCATATTTGAACATGGGCAGTTGTACCATTATAAACGGCAGTCTGTCGTCGCCCCATGCAGTGCGCCATCTGTCGATCAGTGCGGTGAACAGCCTGTAATAGCTGTCGGGCTTGTGGTCATCGGATTCGCCCTGATAATACAGGAATCCTTTAATGGTGTATGGGCAGACCCTCATGACCATGTTTTCAAACATGTTTGTCGGTCTGAAAGGGTTATACTCATTGAGAGGACCCGGCCAGGGGTTCTTGCCCAGCCTGTTTTCAAGCTCGCCCCAGCTTATGCCGGGTTCGTCCTTCATTATCTGTGCGGATCTCTCATTCCACTCGCTGTTCGCCTTCTCATAGGCTTCGTACTCAGCCTTCTGTTCATCAAGGCTTTTCCCTGCGACCTTTGCGTCGTATTCTTCGATGTAAGAACTTATGCGCCTGTCGTTTTCAAGCGTCTCTCTGTCCACCCAGCATGATGCCGAAGTGCCGCCCCAGTTGCAGCCTATAAGTCCTACCACCACGCCCAGTTCTCTTGCAAGCTTCATGCCGAAATGCACGCCCACAGCACTCCATGCCCGTGAACTTTCGCTGCCCGCCCTTGACCAGCCGCTTACAGCGCCCGCACGTTCTGCTTCTTCGGCGGTAGCTACCTTCGGTGTGTAGTAATACCTCAGCGGTGTGTTTTCATCAAGCTTTGCCAGATAGTCAGCACCGTTTTTGGCATTCTGCAATTCCAGTTCCATGTTGGACTGCCCGCCTAAAAACCACACTTCGCCCACTGCCACATCTTTGTATGTCACGGTATCGCTGCCGTCTGTCACTGTCAGCGTCAGACCCTCAGCTGCTTCCATAGGTGCAAGTTCACAGCACCATCTGCCGTCCTTTACCGTGCAGCTTGCTTTGTTTTCGCCCGCTGCTGCCGTGATGACCGCACCGTCATCGCCTGTACCGAATACAGAAACAGGCTTGCGGCGCTGAAGCACCATACTGTCCGAAAAGACCTGCGAACATTTAAACATTTTCAAATACCCCCTATTTTTATCCGATCCTTATCTTACAGAACATTTCACAGTCCTTGTCACCCTATGATCTTCAGCACTGCCCATATTATTAGGTACAGTATCTGATAGGCTATGACCACCCAACCGCCCATAAGGGTCAACAGTAATCCCGCTGTGATCCCGTCTTTGAAGCCATCGAGACCGTAGTCCTTTTTGCCGTTGCCGAGTGCAGGCGCAGCGAACCCCGAGTCTATCCCGAATATGGCGCTGATCACGCCCAGAAGCAGCCACAAGACATAATAACCGAGAGAAATGCGGAATATCCATGTCAATATCGTCCATATAATACTCAGCATAAGGACACCTCCGTATCAGAAATGTCAGCACAGGCTTTTCAGCCCGCTATCTTCATAACTGCCCATATTATAGTGTATATCAGCTGATAAAGCATGACGACCCAGCCGCCCCTGATGGTGAGATAAGCCCCCATCGAGATACCGTTCAGCGCACCGTCAAGCCCCTTTTCCTTTTCATCTCTGCTGAGTGCAGGCGCAGCCCGGCTGCACCACTTTGAACTTATGCCGAATATTGTGCCGCATACCGCTGCAATCAGCCATAAAGCATAGTACCCTAGCGTAATGCGGAATATCCATGTCATTGCCGTCCATATAATACCCGGCATAAGGACACCTCCGTATCAGGTATCACGGCGCTTTGCTTTCTTTTCCTTGTGCTTTATGATGCCCAGACCTATAAGGTAGATGATCTGATAGAGCGGAACATACCATGCTGCCATGAAGGTCACAGCCACACCGACGCCTATCCCTTCCATAAAGCCTTTCCAACCGTAATAAATGGTACCGTCACTCAGCGCAGGTGCCACCCAGCCTGAGTCTATACCGTTAATTGCGCATTTTATGCCATAGCATATCCAGAAAGCATAGTACAGCAGTGATAATATAAATATCCCACGGAAACCATATCTGACTTTATCGTTCATGATCTAAGCCCCTCCTTTGCTTTCGGACGGTGCCCCCCTGCATGTGAGTACCCTGTTTTTATGATAAGATTTTACCACACCGCACCCTGTTTGTCAATACAGTTTTTTGTGAAAATAGCCAACACAAAAGCATCATAAGCACTTTATTCACAATGGCAGAAAAAAAGGCAGGGCACACGCCCCGCCTTGTTATCGTTATGTCAGATAAATGCCGCTCACAAAAGCTTTTTGCCGCAGTAAGGGCAGAAGCTTTTTTCGTCCTGCTTTTCCGAACGTTCTGCATGGACTATCTCGGTGAAGCCCGCCGAGATTATACCTGTCGGCACTGCCACAAGACCTATGCCCAGCAGTGCGATTATGGTGCTGAGTATCTTTCCTGCCACTGTGACGGGGTAGATATCGCCGTAGCCTATGGTTGTGACTGTCGCCACACTCCACCACATGGACTGGAATATGTTCGTGAAGCTGTCAGGCTGCGCTTCATGTTCAAAGTTGTACATAAGGACCGATGATATCAGCATAAGCAGCAGTACCACCGACATGGAGGATATAAGTTCCCCCGCCTTTGCCTTGAACACCTTTGATATGGTGCCCAGTGCAGTGGTGTAGCGGTTTATCTTGAATACCCTGAACAGCCTGATTATCCTCAGCATTCGCAGCACACGCAGGTCCACCGTGAACACCATAGGCAGGTAAAAGGGCAGTATGGCAAGCAGGTCGATAAGTGCCATAAAGCTGAAAATATACCTTAGCCTTGACTTTGTTATGCTTGCAGTATCAGGGTAGAGTTCATCGGCTGTCCAAACACGCAGCAGGTATTCCACCGTGAATATTATGACAGAGATGTTCTCAATGGTGTTTGTGATGCGCCGCACGCTGTCGGGCAGCTCAAAGGTGTCTATCATGACCACTATCACATTTATGACTATCAGTATTATTACCACGATATCAAAGGCACGGCTTGCAAGGTCGTGTTCGTGATCCGGCTGGATTATCTCAAAGGTGCGGTGCTTGATGCGCTTGTAACTTTCCATTGTATTCCTCCCGAAAAAACATTACAGCCGATGTTTTCGCCACAGAAAAATAATACCACGTTTGAAATGCGCTGTCAAGCGCTGCACACAGCATTGACAATCCTTCCCGCTATGTGTTATACTATTGATGTATGGCTATTCCTTTATAAGTGCGTAAGCGTGGGAAGGTCAGCCGTGCTGTTAACGTAAACGACGTATTTGACAGGAGGTTGTTTATCATGAGTTTCAAGCTTAAACTCAGGCAGATAGCAAAAATGCTGCTTCAGAACGTGCTGCTA
>CAMNMO010000049.1 GCA_946544695.1 uncultured Ruminococcus sp.
ATATCACAGGCAGTGCGGTCGGTCTAAGTGAAAATTTATATGACGTTTACTATAATATAAGTGTGCGGAGATATTCCGCAGGCTTGCAGCTATCCTTTTTTTTATGCAGATATGTTCACAGACGGAATATGCCGCAGTCGGGACGGCTTTGCTTTTTCTTTCTATGTCTTGATTTTTAGGCTGATGTGTGTTATAATATATGCAAAGTGAATAAAATTTCATAACGAAACGAGGTTGATATTATGAAAATAACATTCATAGGAGCTAACCATGAGGTCACGGGAAGCTGCACTTATATTGAAGCCTGCGGCAAAAAATTCCTTGTGGACTTCGGTATGGAACAGGGTACCGACCTTTATGAAAATGCTAAAGTTCCCTGCCCTCCGTCGGGCGTGGATCTTGTTTTGCTGACACATGCACATATCGACCATTCGGGTCTGCTGCCGCTGTTGTTTGCGGGCGGGTTCTCGGGTGAGATACATGCTACTAAGGCGACCTGCAATCTTTGTTCCATAATGCTGAGAGATTCGGCGCATATACAGGAGTTTGAAGCTGAATGGCGCAGCCGTAAGGGCAGGCGTAAAGGTCAGGAGGAAGTTGAACCGCTGTATACTCTGGCGGACGCTGAGGGTGCGATCGAACTTCTGAGGGCGCATGATTACGGTGAGATCATCGAGTTGGCTGACGGCATAAAGGTGAGGTTCACAGATGCGGGACACCTGCTGGGTTCGTCCAGCATAGAACTGTGGCTGACTGAGGGCGGCGAGACACGAAAGCTGGTGTTCTCTGGCGATATAGGCAACCTCAACCAGCCGCTTATCCGTGACCCGCAGTACATCGACGAAGCTGACTACGTGGTGATGGAATCGACCTACGGCAACAGGCGCCACGACAAGGTGGAAAATTATGTAGAAAGTCTTGCGGGGCTGATACAGCGCACGTTTGATCGTGGCGGCAACGTGGTCATACCCTCCTTTGCGGTGGGCAGGACGCAGGAACTTCTGTATTTTATCAGGCAGATAAAGGAACAGGGGCTTGTGACAGGACATGCGGGTTTCCCTGTGTATGTGGATTCACCCCTTGCCATAGAAGCTACGAGGGTCTTTATGGAAAACAAGGAAAGCTGTTTTGATGAGGAAGCGCTGGAGTATGTCAACAAGGGCATCAACCCCATAACCTTTGATGACCTGCACATAGCAGTTACCAGTGATGAGTCAAAGGCGATAAACTTTGACAAGACCCCGAAGATCATCATATCAGCCAGCGGAATGTGCGAAGCGGGCCGCATCAAGCACCACCTGAAGCATAACCTGTGGCACAGGGAAAGTCTTGTGCTGTTTGTGGGATATCAGGCTAACAACACGCTGGGCAGAAGCCTTGTGGAAGGTGCGAAGACCGTAAAGCTGTTCGGTGAAGAAATAACGGTGGCGGCTGAGATACGTGTGCTGCCGGGCATCAGCGGACATGCGGACATTGACGGACTTGACAAGTGGATAGATTCGATGCGGCGTGTGGGGACTGTCTTTGTAAATCACGGTGAGGACGCTGTTATGGAGGAATACCGCCGCCATCTGGAGGACAAAGGCTATCACGCTTATGCACCTTTCAGCGGCGCTGAATGCGACCTTATAACAGGCGAATTCACACAGGCAGAACCCATAAAGGTAGTCAGAAAGACCGCACCCAACACCAGCTATCAGCGGCTGTGTGCCTCGCTTGACAGACTCAGCGCACTGGTGGCATCAAGCAAAGGTCTTACTAACAAGGACCTTGCAAAACTCACTGACAGCATCAATAATCTGTGTGCCAAGTGGGAAGACTAAGTTTAATTCATAATGCATGATTGTTGGCAGGTGTTCCTGTTTCATGCCACGATATAATACCGTTATTGCGGCGTGTCGGGTGACAGCCGTAATGCACGATCTTTGGCAGGTGTCTCTGAGTTTTGGGGCGCAGACAACAGTCGGCGGGTTTCCCTGTCAGACTTTATTCTTAGGTGTTTTGGTGGGGCAACAATAGCTAACGGTTTTATTTTCCCCCTCCGTAGGCGGGGGAGGATCATACGAGTGTTATATTCTATTTGGCTCAAATATTTCCCACTCCGTAGGGGGGAGGATACATCACAATACTCATATCTTGTTACGCTTGTGTATAAAATGGTGTGTTAAAGGGATAAGCATATTATAATAGTATATCAGGAGGTTTTACAATGAATTTCAGACTTACAGTTAAAAGAAAGATATCGGTCACAGAATACGGCGAGGCTGACATAGTCAAGGCGGCAGGTGCTGACGGCGTTTTCGAGGCACAGGCACTGCCTTTTGCCAAGACTGCTTCAAACGGCTTTATACGCAGCTGGGCTGAGGGCACGGGCGTCACCCTTGCGACACAGAAGGACTGGGTAAAGAACATGAAGACCAAGAATATGGAAAAGCTGGTGACTGTACGTGACGGCGGCAAGCCGCTGAGTTATGTGTTCGTGCTGGAAGAAGTCTGAGGTGCAGCACCGAAATTCGGCGGCGGTATTTAATGGATATCTGTAAATATATGACATTCCGCTGACGCACCGCACCGATCCTGATGTTTGCTCGTTATATAAGCGTTTTTGGGGTGCATGCTAAAGGAATGACCATAAATGAATATGCTGTTCGGTGTTCTCCCTCGCTTGCGGCGGGGGAGAACATAATTAACGGCATTATCTGCCTTAATATCCTTAAAAAACCGATTTTTCTCGCATAAGAAGGTGCTGTGTTGACTAAAAAGTATAATGCGGGCGGACCTTTTTTGAACAATTCACAGAAAATTAATGCAGCCTGCCTTTTTATTCTTGCAATTGTTGCGGCAATATGATATAATTTAAAGGATAGTTGTAAACTCGGCAGTCTGTGGAGTAAAGGGTGATATGCAGGCTGTCGGCAATATTCAGGAGGAATGTTACGATGGCAAAAAAAGTGGAAAAGACTATCTCTAAGGAGGAGCTGAAAAAGCAGTTCATCGAGGTACTGCACAACGATTTTCAGACTACCCCCGATGAGGCAGACGACAAGCAGGTCTATGAGGCACTCTCGAAGATCGTTGTGGACATACTGAAAAAGAAGAGAAGAAAGTTCACCGTGAACACTCAGTCTGCGGGCAAGAAGAAGGTGTACTATCTCTCTATGGAATTCCTGATGGGCAGGTCGCTCAAGACCTCGCTGTACAATCTGGAAATGAACGTGCAGGCAAAGGATATGCTCAAGGAACTGGGCATCTCCATAAACGGTATATATGAGCAGGAGCCTGATGCGGGTCTTGGCAACGGCGGTCTGGGCAGACTGGCTGCGTGCTATCTGGACGCACTGGCTGCTGACGGCTATCATGCAACAGGCTATTCGATATGCTATGAGTACGGTATATTCAAGCAGAAGCTGGAGGACGGCTGGCAGACCGAGCTGCCCGATAACTGGCTGCCCGGCGGTTCCGTATGGCTGGTGCCCGTACCCACTAAGGCTATCGAGGTACGCTTTGACGGCGAGCTGAAGGAATACTGGGACAATCAGTATCACTGCGTAACTCATGAGAACTACACCTCAGTTATGGCTGTTCCCTACGACCTGTTCGTTTCGGGCTACGGCAGCGAGGCTGTATCAAAGCTGAGACTGTGGAAGGCTGAGATGGCTTCATTCGATATGCCTTTCTTCAACAAGGGCGACTACGCTAAGGCGCTGAGCAAGAACATCATGTCGCAGGCTATCACAAAGGTACTCTACCCCAACGACAACCATGCAGAGGGCAAGAGCCTGAGACTGAGACAGCAGTATTTCCTGTGCGCAGCTTCCATCGGTGATATCGTAAACCAGCACATGTCGGTATACGGCACACTGGATAACCTGCATGAGAAGGTGGCTATACACATAAACGATACCCACCCCACACTGGCTATACCCGAGCTGATGAGAATTCTGCTGGACGACTGCGGTTACAGCTGGGACAAGGCTTGGCACATCGTGCAGAACACATTTGCATACACCAACCACACCGTTATGCCCGAAGCACTGGAGAAGTGGGACTGCAACCTGCTCAAGAGCGTTTGCCCCAGAATATTCTCCATCATCATCGAGATAAACGAGAGATACTGTCGTGACCTGTGGCAGAGATATCAGGACGAGGGCAAGGTAAGCCACATGTCCATAGTTGAGAACAACAAGGTCAAGATGGCTACACTGTGCGTTCATGCATCACACAGCGTAAACGGCGTTGCAAAGATACACTCCGAGATAATCAAGAGGGAGACATTCAAGGACGAGTACCTTGATACCCCCACCAAGTTCAAGAACGTTACCAACGGTATCGCTTACAGAAGATGGCTGTATCAGTCCAATGAGGGTCTGACCGAGCTGCTGCGTGAGAAGATAGGTGACGGCTTCCTGAAGAACGCTTCCGAGCTCAGCAAGCTCAGCGTGTTCAAGGACGATGAGGAAGTGCTGAACAGACTGGCTGACATCAAGAAGGAGAACAAGGAAAAATTCGCCAAGTATGTCAAGAACCAGTACGGCGCAGTGCTGAACACAGATTCCATATTCGACGTACAGGTAAAGAGACTGCACGAATACAAGCGTCAGCAGCTGAATGCGCTGAACATCATCGCACAGTACAACTACCTGAAGAACAACCCCGATGCTCCGTTTGTTCCCAAGACCTATATCTTTGCGGCTAAGGCAGCACCGGGCTACTATATGGCAAAACAGATAATCAAGCTGATATGGAACATTTCTGAGGAACTGAAAAAGAACGACAGGCTGAGAGAAAAGCTGAACGTTATCTTCCTGGAGGACTACAACGTATCCCTGTCAGAGATACTGATGCCCGCAGCTGATATCTCAGAGCAGATATCGCTGGCAGGTACTGAGGCAAGCGGTACAGGCAACATGAAGCTGATGATCAACGGTGCTATCACACTGGGTACGATGGACGGCGCAAATGTTGAGATACACGAGCAGGTAGGCGATGAGAACATCATCATCTTCGGTATGAACGTTGATGAGGTGAACGCTTGCAAGGCAAGCTACAAGCCTATGGATATCTACAACAGCAACCAGGTAGTAAAGCAGGCTATCGACACCATACAGTACGGTGTGAACGGCGTTCAGTTTGCTGAGATAGCAGATACCTTGAAAAACACAGATACCTATATGGCACTGAAGGACTTCGACTCCTATCAGAATGCACAGAAATATGCTTCCGAATGCTACACCGACAAGATGAAGTGGCAGAGAATGAGTCTTGCAAACATCGCAGGTGCAGGCATATTCTCCGCTGACCGTTCGGTTGAGGAGTACGCTAAGGACATCTGGGGACTGACTAAGTAATTCATGATTCCGGATCCATGATCGAGGTGTTCGCTGCGCTCACGTTTCCGTCTCGCAGTGCTCGGTGTTATGACAGAAAAAATGTGCGCTTACGGAATTTTCCGTGAGCGCACTTTTTATTATGGCGATCCTTCCTCTGAGGCGTGGGAAGAATAACAACAGCTAGGCTCCTATGGGTGATGTACAGCACAGCAAATTCAAAACCTCTGCCAACAATTATGCATTATAGATCATGAATTAAACCTAAGCCCCTGCATGAAGCCGTCTAAGGCGGTGGAACAAACGTCGCCGCCGATAAGCTGACCGTCGCTGATCATCAGGTGGCAGAAAATGCAGTCCTCGTCCTCGTGCTGCGGGTAGTTGAGTACCTTGTAGGTGTATACCTGCACCTGCATGCCTTTGTATGCAGTCAGGTCAAAGCCCTGCTGCTTTTGCAGCTTGTTGTAGTTCAGGTAGACTTCTTCCCATTCTTTGGGGATAAGCACGGTCTTTACCGACTCGAAGCTGTCGGGCACCTGCCAGCCCATCTCTTTTAGGAATGCCTGCCGCTTTGTCTCGCTGCCCAGCTCACGGGTGCTGCCACGATTTTTCAGCCCGAAGATGAACACAGCTGTCATGGCGGCGAATATTATAACAAGGATAACGGTCAGCCAGACCTTTGGCTTTCTGATCTTTACAGTGTGAATGAACATGTCGATTACCTCCTGAAAATGTAACTGGTAAAATATATGCGTACAGGTCGGCTTTGATTCATGCGGCGTGTAAATTTTCTGAACTTTTTAAAGAAAATGCAAAAATATGCAGGTAAAATATTTGCATTTTTAACAATATCGGCAAGCTGTTTTGTGTGCGAACAATGGAAATGCACTGCCAAAAAGCAGACTGACGTTGTGCACAATAGCTAAAAATTTATAGGGTGGTTAATGTGAAATCACGATTTTAAGGTTTTTTATGCGAATTGCTTTGACAATTCTAAAATATGTGGTAAAATATATATTAGGTAACACCTGCTTTGGTTGCGTTTTTCTTAACTGACGCTTTTGGAGAGGCTGAGTAAGAAAGAATCGGTATAATGTTAATTACGTTGACCAAAACTGATAGGGTGGAGAGCTTATTTGCGGCGGAATTGATCGGACGCCGCAGTTATGAAAGGAGTAATGGATCTATGTCTAAAATCATTGCAGTTACATCAGGTAAGGGTGGAACGGGCAAATCTTCCATCAGTGCCTGTCTTGGATATGCACTTGCAAAGCAAGGCAACAGAACACTGATAATCGAGCTGGACTTTGGTCTTAGATGCATGGACATAATGCTGGGCATGCAGGGCAACATCACCTACGATCTGGGAGATGTGCTTGAAGGAACATGTGATGTTTACAAAGCGACCACCACTGTCAAGCTGGCTAATAACCTGAGCGTGCTGTGTGCACCCTCCGACCCCTTCGTTCAGCTGAAGGCTGAGGATATCGAGAGGATCACCAGTGAGATGAGAAAGTATTTTGACTATATCCTTATAGATACATCGGCAGGTATAAACGGTTCGGTATTTGATATCGTGACCAATTCGGACCTGATACTGATAGTGACCACGCCCGATCCTGTCTGCGTAAGAGATGCGCAGATGATGTCTGATGAGTTCTACAAGAGGGGCAACCAGAAGCAGAGACTGATCATCAACAAGGCAAGCAAGAGGATATTTGAGTTTGAGGAGATGGACGACCTTGATGCCATCATCGACACTGTCGGCGTTCAGCTGCTGGGCGTTATCCCCGAAGATTCGGCTATACCGCTGGCAACGGGCAAGGGTGCTCCGCTGTCATCCAGCTCTATGGGCTTTGTGGCATTCTCGGCTATCTCAAGAAGGATAAAGGGCGAGCACATACCGATACAGATCAAAATGTGAGTTTGACGGATTAATTGAAACTGGGGGGAACCAATTTGAATATTGCACTTATTGCTCACGATACCAAGAAGGAACTGATGGTACAGTTTTGTATTGCTTACTGCGGTATATTAAGCAAGCACAGACTTTGTGCTACGGGTACTACCGGCAAGATAGTGGCTGAAGCCACAGGTCTTTCCATACAGCGCTACATGGGCGGCTCGCAGGGCGGTGACCAGCAGATCGCTGCAAGGATCTCCTGCAACGAGATCGACCTGCTGCTCTTCTTCCGTGACCCTATCTCCGCCAAGCCTCATGAGCCCAACGAGATGAATCTGCTAAGGCTCTGTGATGTACACAACATCCCTGTGGCTACCAATATCGCCACCGCCGAAGCACTTATCCATTCTCTCGAAAGGGGCGACCTTGACTGGCGTGATATCGTCAATCCCACTACGCCTAACTGATACGGGTCCGCTCGCTTTGCTGCGGGCTGTTTCACGGTCTTATCTGCCGACAGACTTTGCGTTTGTCGGCTTTTTATTTGCCTGCGGAAGATGGCGGGCGGGGGGGCGGGAAAGCTGTCCGTTAGCAAGCGCAGCGGCGCTTTGTGCCGATGCAGCGCAGTTTGACTGCCCGCAGATCGTTCGATGGAGGTGCACCGCATGAAATTATCCGAACTGCTGAAACAGCAGCCCACCGATGAAAATATTCAGCACCTGTTGTTTGAAGGCATGGACTATAACGGCGAAAATGCCGACCTTATCATGGTGCTTGGCAGCAGGAAAGCCTGCGACTACCGTGTGCCCGAAGCTGTGCGGCTGTACAATGAGGGCAAAGCACCGCTGATCCTTCTCAGCGGCGGTCAGATGCAGGAAACTTCTCTCGGGGTGATGGCAGAATGGGAAAGCATGAAAATAGCGGCACTTGCGTCGGGTGTCCCCGAAGGTGATATACTGACCGAAAAGCTGTCAAAAAACACTGCCGAGAATTTTATGTTCTCGTGTAAACTGCTGGCGGGCTGTTATCCTCAGTGCGCAAAAATAATTCTGGTCACTACCGCTTACCATCAGCGCAGGGCGATGTGTACCGCAAAAAAGTTCATGCCCGGGTATGACATTATTCCCTGTCCCGTGCAAAAGGGGTCCGCTGCAAAAGAAAATTGGTATAAAACTAACAAAGGCAGGCAGACGGTACTTGACGAATGGCAAAAATTAAGTTATTATATAAGGAAGGGTATTTTTCAGGATACCGAGTTATGACGGAGGTCACAGATATGAAAATGTTCTGTATCGAACCGTGGGGCAGTCAGCCACGACATCGCAGCTTATAATGCTGATGTACGTACTGTAACTATTCCCGCCCCTGCGGGCTTAATAATGGAGGTTTAATTAAATGGCAATGATACAAAGACCAAAGGGCACCGCTGATATGGTGCCTGCACAGGCTTATAAATGGCACACTGTGGAAAAGCTTGCGGCTGAGACAGCTGAGATGTACGGTTTCAAGGAGATAAGAGTACCTACCTTTGAGGACACGGGTCTGTTCATAAGGTCGGTGGGCGAGACCACTGATGTGGTGCAGAAGGAGATGTTCACCGTTTCTGCAACGGGTGATGATACCTTTACCCTGCGCCCTGAGGGTACCGCAGGCGTTATGCGTGCTGTGGTGGAGAACGGTCTGCTGAATGAGGCTTTTCCCCAGAAACTCTACTACATCACTTCCTGCTTCCGTCACGAGAACGTCCAGAAGGGCAGACTGCGTGAGTTCCACCAGTTCGGCTGCGAGATGGTGGGTTCGGCTGACGCTAAGGCTGATGCTGATGTCATCTCGATGGCTAAAAGCCTGATGGACAGGGTGGGGCTTGAAAATATCAGGCTGAATATCAATTCCATCGGCTGCCCAAAGTGCAGGGCTGATTACCAGAAGGCGCTGCGTGACTATTTCTCGCCGCACCGTGAGACCCTTTGCGATACCTGCAAGGAAAGACTTGAAAAGAACCCCATGAGACTGCTCGACTGCAAGTCGCCTATCTGTCAGGGCATAGCTAAGGACGCCCCGCTGATAGTTGACTATCTCTGTGAGGACTGCGACGCTCACTTCAAGCAGCTGCAAAAGTACCTCTCGCTTATGAATATCGACTTCGATATCAACCCCCGCATCGTGCGTGGTCTTGATTACTATACCAGAACTGTTTTTGAGTTCATCGCTGACGGTATCGGCGCTCAGAGCACTGTGTGCGGCGGCGGACGCTATGACGGTCTGCTGGAAGAACTCAGCGGCAAGCAGGTGCCTGCACTGGGTTTCGGCATGGGTCTGGAAAGACTGATAATGACTATGGAACAGCAGAACTGCGATTTCATGGAGGCTAAGACCTGTGACCTCTATATCGCTTCGATGGGTCAGGACGCTGCTGAGCGTGCCATGAGCCTTGCTATGGAGCTGAGAGATGAGGGATACTTCGTTGAGTATGACCTGATGGGCAGAGGTATCAAGCCGCAGATGAAGTACGCTGACAAGATAGGCTCGAAATTCGTACTGGTCATCGGTTCGAGCGAGCTGGAAAGCGGCAATGCAAAGCTCAAAAATATGGCAAGCGGCGAACAGACAGATATCAAGCTGAACTCAAGCTTTGTTGACAGCTTCTCAAATGCGCTGACCGCTGAGATGTTCAAGGATATCGACGGCGAGATAGCTTCGCTGCTCGGGAAGGAGTGATTTTATGGCAGGCAAAAGATGTGAACGCTGCGAGAATATCATGGTCCGTGAGATAAGAAGTCCGCAGGAATACCTGTTCTGCTGCAATGCGCTGCTGGGCGTACTGCTTTCGGGCGATGTGGAGATGACCTTCGCAAGCTGCCCGCTCAGTCAGGTGGTGGACGATGACATGAATTTCCTCAAAGAGAGATACTTCCATCAGTTCAGGTGCACAAACTGCGGCACTGTCTACGGCATGCTTTTCCACACTAAGACAGGCGGCGAGATAAGGATAAACGACAAGGTGTTCGACCCTGCTGATTATCCCGACAAGAAGCCTGAGGGTGATACCGCAGATGCCTGAGAGATTCACAGTCAGTTCAAAGCTGGCGAAGAAAAAGCTGCTGAAGACAATCAACGGCGACATGCTGGAATACAGACCGTCGTGGAACATACTCAGCACAGGCAGGTTCATGAGAATGCACCGTTCTGACAGCGTGTACTATGGCAGGATAAGCGGCGACAAGGTGATGCTGTTCTATCATAAGGCAGGCAAGCGTGACGGCGGTTCAACGGGGTTTTACGGCACTGTCAGCGATAACGGCGACGGCTGCGTGCTCACAGGCACGTTCCGCAAGCCGATATATGCTTATGTGTTCGCACTGGTGTTTGCTCTGCTGACACTGCTGTGCGCACTGGGGACCTACGCAGGCGGCTCGGTGACGGGTGCGCTGGTGTTCCTGGGATTCGGCGTGGTCGGTACGGCGGCTATGCTGTGGGACAACAGCAAAAAACAGCTGAAAAAGTATCTCGGTCAGTTTGGCGGGTGAATGCTGTTTTTGGTCTCACCATGACATGGCACAGCCTGAGATCACGGGCAGTGCGGCGAAAAGCCGTTTGACATTACAGCTATCCCTTTAGCATGCTGTAAAAGCTCCATAACGGGATAAATACGTGTTGGTGTTCTCCTTTCCGTGCGTTCACGCTTATGCATGCGGCGGGGGAAAGAGAAACGCCGGATCATTACTTCCGCAGAAATGCTGCTCGGTATGGCGTATCGACGGAATGACCACAATAAGGATCAACAAAAGGCGGGGAAAGTCAGGTTTAGCCTTCCCCGCCTCGATCTTTAAACAGGATAGGAGGAGACTCGATGAAAAAGCCTAAGATGGGGGCTGCGATAACGCTGTTTCTGGTGATGGGGATAATATTCCCCGCCTGTTTCCTGTGGGCGGTGACACAGGGAATATTTTTTGAAGATGAGTACGCCGAACGTGGCAGACCTGTCACGGTGACGGTGGTGCGTGTGGTAAGGGTGGGCAGTACCAGCGATGTGACCGTAAAGTATAAGGACGAGGACGGTCAGTGGATAGAAGCAAGCTGCACTGCCAATCAGAACGTCATGGCGGGGCAGACCCTCGAGGGCTATGTGCTGCCCGAAAATCCCTATCAGGTGTACTGCAAACCCGATATGGCGCTGAAGATACTGCTTTATGCGCTGATAGGCGGCGTGGCTGTCGGCGGCTGGGCGATACTCATAGGCGTGCTGAGAGACAGGTCGAAGTACAACAAGCTTATAAAAAACGGCATACAAATGCGTGCAAGACTGACAAGCTGGCATAACGAGCGTGGCATGATAGATGCGCAGTTTCAGATATTCCGCAGTAACGGTCAGGAACAGATAATAAATATAACCGCCATGAAGGGCACGCCTGTGGTGGGTGAATACTACAACATAGTGTGCGCCGAACAGCCTAACGGCAGTATCGTGGCGGCGCTTGACGATGACAGGCTGAGGTGAGGATATGGGCGAGAAAATGAGACTTGACAGGCTGGTGGCATCGCAGTTTGCGGATGTTTCAAGGGCTGATGTTAAAAAGCTGTGCCTGAAAAAGAAGATATCCGTCAACGGCAGGCTGATGGCAAGGTCTGACGAAAAGGTTGATACAGATGACGAGATAATCGTGAATGGCGAAAGGCTGGTCTACAAAAAGCATATCTATATAATGCTGAACAAGCCCGCAGGCGTGGTGTGTTCGACTAAGGAAGGGGACAGCATGACCGTGCTTGACCTTGTGCCCGAAAAGCTGATGAGACAGGGACTTTTTCCCGCAGGGCGTCTCGACAAGGACACTGAGGGCTTTGTGCTGATTACCGATGACGGTGAACTCAGCCACAGGATGCTGTCACCTAAAACACATGTACCCAAGACATATTTTGTCAGGCTGGAGAAGCCCTGGGAGGAAAGCTACCGTGAGGTGATGGCGGCAGGCATGACTATCGATGGTCTGCGGGAGGGCGACAGTGAAGAAAAGTGTCTGCCCGCAGAGTTCACGGGGTCCTGCGAAAACGTTTGCGAATGTACCCTTATTTTGCATGAAGGAAAGTTCCATCAGGTCAAACGTATGTTTGAAAAGCTGGGTAATAAAGTGGTCTATCTGAAGCGCACTGCGATAGGCGAAATGCCTTTAGATAGGGACTTACAGCTTGGTGAGTGTTTGGAGATACTGCACAAAGATGTTGAAAAATTATTGGCAGTCAAATGCTAGAAATGGAAATTTCTGGAACTGCTATATGCATTTTCGTTAATATACATAAAGTAACGCAGTAAAGTTTAGTTAAAAAAACTCTTGCTACTTAGTTAAAAATTTGTTATGATATATGTGTACTAAATTCGGGCATAAGTGTGACCATGCCTGAGTAAGGAAAAATTCAATAGGGAGGTTCTTTTTAATGGCAAGCGTATCATTAAGAGAAATTTATAA
>CAMNMO010000050.1 GCA_946544695.1 uncultured Ruminococcus sp.
TGAAGCTAAGCTTATGTTGGTGGGCTTGCAGGCTAAGGACGTTGATGTGCAGGACATAGACTCAAACATAGTGTTCCTGATAGATGTCAGCGGTTCGATGGCTGATGAGAACAAGCTTCCGCTGGTGACACAGGCTTTTGCAATGCTGGCTGAGAACCTGGGCGAGAACGACAGGATATCGATAGTGACCTATGCGGGCAGAGACACTGTTGAGCTGGAGGGCGAGAGCGGTGCGAACTACTCCACCATCGCTGAAACGCTGGCAGGTCTGACCGCAGGCGGTTCGACAGCAGGTGCTGCGGGCATAAACACAGCTTACGAGCTGGCGCAGAAATACTTCATCGAAGGCGGCAACAACCGTGTCATACTTGCGACTGACGGCGACCTGAACGTTGGTCTTTCCTCTGAGGACGAGCTGAAGGGGCTCATCGAGGAAAAGAGAGATCAGGGAATATTCCTTTCGGTACTGGGCTTTGGCATGGGCAACTACAAGGACAACAAGCTTGAGGCACTGGCTGACAACGGCAACGGCAACTATGCTTACATCGACAGTGTTGAGGAAGCTGAGAGAGTTCTTGTTACCGAGATGAGCGGCACCATGTTCACGGTGGCAAAGGATACTAAGGTGCAGGTTGAATTCAACCCTGCAAACGTGTCCTATTACAGACTGGTCGGTTATGAGAACAGACTTCTGGAAGATCAGGATTTTGAGGACGACACTAAGGACGCAGGCGATGTTGGTGCGGGTCAGCAGGTGACAGCACTCTACGAGATAATCACCACTGAGGAAAGCGCAGACAATTCTCAGAAGCGCACACTGAAATATCAGGACGATGTGGAATATCCCGAGCCTGAAAAAGCCCTTGATATCGACCTTGACCGTGAGCTGCTGACAGTTTCTGTAAGATACAAGGAGAAGGACGAGGACGAGAGCAAGTTGGTAGACAAGCCTGTTATGCTGGCAAGCTATGTCGATAACAGCGAGATGAGCGACAACATGAAGCTTGCATGCGCAGCTGCAATGTTCGCAAAGACGCTGGGCAACTCGGAGGAGAAATTCACCATGGATCAGATCAGAGAGTATGCTAAGGGGCTCAACATCAACGCTGACGATCTGCTGAGACTGATAAGCGATTACGAGATCGACTACGAGAACAAGTAACAGCAGATTCCCCTGCATGGCAGAAGCTTAAAAGAATAATGCAAAAGTAAAACAGAATGAGTTTTTCCCACTAAGGCGCTTACATCGCCTTACGCATGATAAATGCGGCTCATTCGACAAAAAGGAGCAAATAGATGAATGCTTTGATTTTGATAATGATATGCGCTTTACTTGCTGCGTTACTGCTTTCAGTGACTGTTGTGCTGACAAGACGCAAAGGAAAAAAACAGTCCGTCGTATTATGCGGCGGACTTGCTTTGTTGCTGTCAGCAGGCGCAATATGGTTCGTGACACCTTTCAGAATGCTTTCGGCTAAGGCTGATGATGTGAAGTCAGTCACTGTATTCAGCGGACAGACAGGACAGGCAGCAACGGTGACTGATGCTGAGGGCATTGAAAAGATAGTCGGCAATATGAACAGCGTTAAGCTGAAACGCACGGGTCTTGGTATGCGCATGGGCTATGCACTGAAAGTGACAGTTGAGCAAAAGAACGGCAGCAAGGTCGAGTACATCGTCAACAGCGATGATAAAGCTGTGCGGGGCGCTGTGCAGTATGAAGTCTGCGAGGGCAGCATAGACTTTACAGCACTGGAGAAACTTCTTAAATAATTGTGAACAAAAACGATGCTTGATAAAATCAAATATTGATAAATAAAGCACATTGACAAATCGTGGTTTAGTGGTATAATTATTTTAAAGTGAGGTCGTTTATTCGTTTGTTTCAGGGGGAAGAACATTATGGATAATGATACGAGGACCCGTTGTATAATGGAATTCTATGAGATCTATCCGCTGAGCCGAAAGCTGGTCTTTGATACCTTTGACCAGAAGAAGTACCACGTAACAAGAACACAGCAGATAGTCCTGCTCTCGCTGTCTGTAAGCGGTCAGCTGAACATGTCTCAGCTTGCATCAAAGATCAACACTTCCAACGAACAGGCTACTCGTGCGGTGGCACAGCTTGTGGAAATGGGTTTTGTTCAGCGTGAACATCAGGAGGGCAACAGGCGTGTGGTCAACATAAAGCTTACGCCGCAAGCCGAAGATTTCATGAAGAAGATGAAAGCCGAGATACATGATGAACTGCTGAGGCGGTTCTCAAATGTTTCGGACGAAGATATGAGCAAACTGTACGATGCACTGGTACAGGTCAGCGCAGTATTAAAGCAGGTGACTGATATATGAGCAAGAAAAAGAAAGCCTTCACTTCATGCGACAGCTGTGTGAACAATGTTTTTGATGAAGAACTTGAATGCTATGCATGCGAGGTCAATCTTGACGAGGACGAGATGTACAGGCTTTTCAATGAACCGCACTATGCATGTCCGTATTACAGGCTGGACGATGAGTATGCTGTGGTGAGAAAGCAAAACTGATGATAATGCAAGGTCTGCTGATGGCAGACCTTTTTTTGTGACGAATGAGTGAAAACCTGCAAAAGCCCGAAATTTCGATTGACTGGAATGAAAAAATGTGGTAGAATAAAAAAGCATGTAATACTGTTTAAACGGAGAGTTAACTTATGAAAGAAAATAACAACAAAAGCAAGACCGCATCAAAAGGCGTGCTCGGCAGCAAGCTTTATCTTTACCTGACTGAGTTCTTTGCGGGAATGTCGGTGATGGCTGTTGAACTGGGTGCAAGCAGACTGTTAGCGCCGTATTTCAGTTCATCGCAGATAGTCTGGACCATAATCATTGGCACTATCATGATAGCTATGGCACTGGGCAACTATTTCGGCGGAAAAAGCGCAGATAAAGACCCTGACCCTGACAAGCTGTACAAGAGAGTTCTGTTCTCGGCAGTGTGGATAGCGGCGATACCGTTCGTCGGCAAGATAGTGATACTGGGTGTCACAGCGCTGCTTGTCGTGACGGTCAACACGAATTTCCTGATATGGGCGGCATTTTTAGCCTGCATGATAATTTTCGTCTACCCGCTGTTCTTGCTTGGAACGGTAACACCTTCACTGGTAAAATACACCACCGACAGCCTTGATGACAACGGAAAGACTGTGGGCACACTGGGCGCATTCAACACAGTGGGCAGCATCATAGGAACATTCGCACCCACATTCATAACCATACCTTCGGTGGGCACTTCGGTGACTTTTCTGATATTCTCGGGTATACTGCTGGCGCTGGGCATAGTCTATTTCATATCCTGCAAAAAGGGGTATGTGAGGGTGGCTGTATGCACGGTACTGTTTGTGGTGTGCTGTGTTGTCAGCACGCTGCTTGGCTTCGCTTTCTGGGAGAAGTCGCTTAAATTCGAGGGTGAATCAGTATACAACTACCTCCAGGTCAAGGAAGATGAAAAACAGGTAGCGCTGTCAACAAACGTGCTGTTCGGCATACAGTCCATATACATGAAGGACGGCGGGCTGACAGGACTTTACTATGACACTGCGATGGCTGCCCCACTAATGAGCGAGGGCGAGGATATTGACCGCAAAAGCATACTGATACTGGGCATGGGAACAGGCACCTATGCCAAACAGTGCAGAGAATTCTTCCCCGGGATAATGACCCGTGGAGTAGAGATAGATGACAAGATAACCGACCTTGCACATGAGTATTTCGAGCTTGACGATGATATAAATGTTGTCACCTACGACGGCAGGGCTTATTTACAGGCACTGAATGCGCAGCGTAACAAGACACCCGATTCTATAAGCGCACCCGATATGAGCATAGGCACCTTGCAGTATGATGTTATCATGGTGGACGCTTATCAGGATATAACCATCCCCTTTCAGATGTCATCAGTGGAGTTTTTTACACTGGTGAAGCAGTCACTGAAACCGGGCGGAGTGATGGTGGTCAACATGAACATGCATTCCGACAAGGCTGGCAGCATAAACGAATGCCTGAGCGACACAATAGCATCGGTGTTTGACAATGTATACACAGCTAAGGTGTCGGGCACGACTAACCGTGAGCTTTTCGCATCTGACAGTCAGGGAATGACTGACAGACTGAGAGAAAGGGCTGCCGAGCTTGACGACCCCGACTTGCAGGCGCTGATGCTGGACGTTTACGACAAGCTGCAGCGTTACGAGGGCGGCGACAACATACTGACAGATGACAAGGCACCTGTTGAACTGCTTGGCATGAACGTTATAGATGACCTCATTTCCGAGGAGCTGCAATACTACAAGAAAGCTTTCAAGGAAGGCGGCATTTCGGGGCTGATAGAATGAGTGAGCATATAAGAAAAGCTAAGCCCGATGATGCATCTAGGCTTGCTGAGATAGAGATATTCAATTACAGGCTTAACTTTTACCCCATTTTCAAAGATGACGGATATTACTTCGGTGAGCTGAACGTAAGGGACATGATAAAAGAATATGAAAGCGACTGCGAACTCATCGGACAGACCTTCATCTACGATGACGGTGCGGTAAAGGGTTTTATCAGGGTGGACGGCAGCGAGATAAAAAAGCTGTTCGTTGAACCTGTATTGCAGGGCATGCACATCGGTGAAAAGCTGCTGGCGTTTGCTGTAAGCAGTCAGGGTGCGGATATGCTTTATGCACTGGAAGAAAACCGCCGTGCCATAAGCTTTTACGAGCTTCACGGATTTATATCGACAAATGAAAAAATGCCCGTTGACGAAACAGACAGATATCTTATAAAGATGATACTGAAAAAATAATATATGCCCGTTCTCCGAATAAGAGAGCGGGCATTATTTTACCATTTCTGCTTGATGACAGTGCAGCTGAGTGGTGCAAGACGGAGATTCAGGCTATAATTATATGAGCGCATATCTCCGTTAAGGCAGTTAGAACCTGCGTAGATATCCCGATCGGAATTCAGCAGTTCCTCATAGTCGCCGTTTTGTTCAACTCTGAGGGTGTAATTCTGTCGCAGACCCGAAAAGTTGAACACAAAATATATTCCCTTGCCGTAACTGTCACGCCTTACGAAAGCGTAAACAGACTGGTTATTGTTATTGGCATCGACCCAGCGGAAAAAGCCCGAATTATAGTCGTTTTCGTAAAGTGCGGGTTCGCTGAGGTAGATATGATGCAGTTCTTTGATGAATTGGTGTACCGAATCGTGTGCGGGATAGGTCAGCAGGTTCCAGCCGAGTTCCTTATTCGGGCGCCACTCCATATACTCTGCTATCTCATTGCCCATGAAGTTCAGCTTTTTTCCCGGGTGACCAAACTGGAAAGCATACAGGCACTTGACTGTCGCTATCTTCTCCTCATGCTTACCAAAACATTTATCCAGCATGGTCTGCTTGCCGTGAACGACTTCATCGTGGGAATAGGGCAGGATAAAGAGGTCATTATAAAAATAACTCATGGAGAAAGTCATCTTGTTGTGGTGTG
This sequence comes from uncultured Ruminococcus sp., assembly GCA_946544695.1. Classification (GTDB taxonomy): domain Bacteria; phylum Bacillota; class Clostridia; order Oscillospirales; family Ruminococcaceae; genus Hominimerdicola. Next base: position 5,507 of record CAMNMO010000050.1, read on the forward strand.
CACGGCGTTCATAAGGGGGCGTTTTGACATAATTGATGGTGTCATGCATAAAACCCAGGTCCCACTTATAATCAAAACCCAGTCCGCCGAATTCAACAGGTGCTGTCACCTTTGTGCGGTCGGAAGAATCCTCTGCAAAGAGTATAACATCGGGGTGCGCCTTCTGGATAGCATAGTTTGTGTTTTTAAGAAACCATATACCCGTATCGTTTAACGGTCCATCACGCCTGCCATGCTTGAAGATCAGGTTTGCTACCGCATCGTAGCGCAGACCGTCAACATGGTATTTCTCTATCCAGAAATTCACGGCAGACTTCACAAAGCTGAGAACATGCGGCTTGCTGTAATCAAACAGTGCAGTCCCCCACTCTGAGAAACGCTCCTCCTCACGGTCGGACTCAAAAAGGAAACCGCCGTCATAGATATGAAGTGCATAAAAATCTGTGACAAAATGCACAGGCACAAAGTCAAGAATAACGCCAATGCCCTCACGGTGGCAGGCGTCTATAAAACGCATGAGACCTGCGGGTTCGCCATAGCGTGAAGTGGCAGAGTAATAGCCTGTGACCTGATAGCCCCACGAACCGTCAAAGGGATATTCGGTGAGTGGCATGAGTTCTATGTGGGTATAGCCCATTTCCTTAACATAAGGGACAAGCAGGTCTATCATCTCGTCATAGCTGTAAAGGCGGTCGTCCTCCTCACTGTCGAACTTGGTGCGCCATGAACCGAAATGCACCTCATAGATATTCATTGGTCTGTCATAGCATTTATCACGCTGTGCCAGCCATTCGGTGTCCTGCCATTCGTGACAGTCAAGGTCGTAAACGATGGAAGCGTTCTTCGGTCTGACCTCGCTGCAAAATGCAAACGGGTCGGAACGGTAATGCTTCTGCAATGACTGTGTCGTTATGAGAAACTGATAGATATCGCCTGTTTGGGCAGTGCGGACCGTTTCCCACACGCCTTTATCGCTGCGCTGCATATCATACTCATTTCCGTTCAGCATCAGCTTTACATCCAGCGCATTAGGGGCGTAGGTGGCAAAGCGCACTCCCCCATCGACAAAATGGGCACCGAAATAATCATAAGCATTCATACTCTGTCCATGTAAAAAATCGTTGATGATCATATTTATGCACGTCCTTAAAAATAATTCACTAAAATTACTTGAATTTTTTTCAGATTGTGATATAATTATATTGTTGAGTTTATGCCATGAAAGGATACAGCAGATGTCAACATCAACTATAACTAAATCAGCACTGTGCAATGCCCTTAAAGAGCTTTGCGCACAAAAGGATTATGAGAAGATCTCCATATCCGAAATAACCGGATTCTGCGGAATGAACAGACAGTCCTTCTATTATCACTTTCAGGATAAGGAGGAGCTTTTGTCATATATATATTACAATGAGCTTTTCAAGAACATCACCAGAGGTGTCAATTACGACAACTGGTATGAAAGACTGGAGGGCTTTCTTGAAAACATGCAGAAAGACCGCAAGTTCTACTCGAACACCCTGAGAAGCAATGAAAAGACATTTGAAAAATACCTTTACCAGAGCATGCACCGCTTGTTCCTGAGGTTTTTCTACCATGCGGTGGCAAACACCCGCAAGCGCAGCGACAAAGCAAAGTTCTTTGCAGATTTCTACTCGCACGGTTTCTGCGGAATGATAATCGACTGGGCAAAGCAGGGTATGAAGATATCTCCGCACACAGTCATGCTTCAGATGAAAGAACTGGCATTTGAAAACGTCAGCATCGGCAAGGGCTTCATCGAGAACCTGTAAGACCAACAAGATATCACGCACGGCAGAACATTGGGTCTGCCGTGCTTTTTATATCAGTTTGCGTTGACGTGAGCCACAAATCTTTCAAAGGCTGCGGCACCCTCGGCATTGCGCTTATAGACACCTGCATGTTCAAGCACCTTTGAGAACACCTTGCCTGTCTCATCACGGAGAATGCCTTCAACATTATCGGCTGTGAAAGTATACTGCTTTTTCAGTTCATCAGCCCAGTCAGCATGCTTGGCAAGCACTTCGTCTGCACGGATATCATCGCCGTTCACCAAAGCCTTTGCAAGCATTTCCAGCTCGGTCTTTAATCTGGAAGGCAGCACAGCCAGCCCCATAACTTCGATAAGACCGATATTCTCCTTCTTGATATGGTGGAGTTCGGCATGCGGGTGGTAAACACCCAACGGGTGTTCATCGGTTGTGATGTTGTTTCTCAGCACCAGATCCATCTCATATCTGCCGTCACGCATACGGGCGATGGGAGTGATGGTGTTATGCGGCTCCCCTGCTGTTTCGGCATAGATGAATGCGGCTTCATCGGTATAACCACGCCACAAGCCAAGTATTTTGTCAGCCAGTTCAACAAGTGCTGCCCTGTCGGCACTGTTCAGCCTTATTACAGACATCGCCCACTTTACGATACCCGCATCGACATTCTCATAGCCCTTGAAAGACAGCTTTTTCTCCACCTTCGCCCTTGCCATCGGGAATTCGTAATGACCGCCCTGGAAATGTTCATGCGAAAGAATGGAACCGCCAACTATGGGAAGGTCTGCATTGGAACCCACAAAATAGTGGGGATACTGCTCAACAAAATCAAAAAGCTTGTTGAAGGCAGACTTATTTATCACCATCGGCGTATGGGTCTTATTGAAAAGAATGCAGTGTTCATTATAATAAACATAAGGCGAATACTGCAAGCCCCAGTCAGCACCGTCTATCGTTACGCCTATAACACGGTGGTTCTGTCTTGCGGGAGAATTGACCCTGCCTGCATAGCCCACATTCTCATAGCAAAGCAGGCACTTTGGATAGCCCGACTGCTTGGCAAGCTTTGCAGCGGCGATGGCTTTCGGGTCCTTTTCGGGCTTGGAAAGATTTATGGTTATATCAAGTTCACCGTATTCGGTGGGTGTTTTCCACCTGACGTCCTTTGAGATACGGTATCTTCTGATGTAGTCGGTATCCTGCGACAGCTTATAGAAATAATCTGTTGCCGCCTGCGCAGAAACTGCCTTTTTCTCGGCAAATACACGCTCGACCTCTGACGGACGAGGGGTCAGCAGACCCATGAGTTTTGTGTCAAACAGATCACGGTAGACCACTGAGTTTTCACAAAGTCCTTTTTCGCAGGCATAGTCAAGCAGCTGTGCAAGAACTGCTTCAAGGTCGATATCCTTATAGTCTGCTTCGGGTTCTTCATACTCATCGATACCAAGTGCTTCAAGGATACGGTTGGTAGCCCACACCTTGTCATCAGGCGTGATAAGTCCCGTTTCAATACCGTAAGCAACAAGCTTTTTTATGCTTTCAAATATCATATTTTCACCCCATCATCTTGTTTGTGCCGCAGTCATTCACACCTTACAGACAGCGGCTTTTATGATAGATTTATTATAGTATAAAAATGACCTAAAGTCAATATCAATTTGTAAACTTATAGGGTGTTATTGCCCATGAAAGACAGTTTACAGCGGGATAAAGTAAGCACAGACTCAGATATTAATAAAATGTTAAATGAATCAGGGCGCTATTGACAACCGACGGAAAATGTAATATAATATAACTGTAAATATTGGAACAGCGTTGAGAGGAACAAAAACGCTTTACGGAACTTTCAGAGAGCTGCCGTGTGGTGCAAGGCAGTAGTCCGACAGCGCAATAACTCGTCCTTGAGCTGATACGGTGAAATCTGCAAAGCAGGCAGTAGCTGTATTCGGGACCTCCCGTTACAGAGGAACGCATTTGCTGATGCGGCTGAGGTGTACAGCGTGAGCTGTGCATAAATGAGAGTGGTAACACGGGTATTTCGCTCGTCTCTATTTATTTAGAGACGGGCGTATTTTGGTTATCGTGTTTTCATGATAATATCCTGCAAAAGTAAGGGGGTAAACTAAATGGTAAAAAACGTGTCGATAGTCAGCCTTTCAAGCGGACTTGCGGGCGAAGGATATGAAAAGTTTGCATTGGATATAGGGCTTAAAAGGCTGAATGAGTACGGTCTGAACGTTAAGTTCACGCCGAATGCCCTGAAAGGCATCGAATACCTGAATGCTCACCCTGAAAAGCGGGCTGATGATCTGTTGCAGGCATTCAAAGACCCTGATGCCGACATGATATTATGTGCCATCGGCGGAGATGATACCTACCGCCTGCTGCCTTACCTGTTTGACAATGACGAACTGAAAAATGCAGTGAGTGACAAGATCTTTCTTGGGTTTTCGGATACGACCATAAATCATTTCATGCTGCACAAGCTGGGGCTGAATACCTTTTACGGGCAGGCTTTTCTCACGGATATATGTGAATTCAGCAGTGAGATGCTTCCCTATACACGCAGGTATTTTGAAGAACTTATCACAACAGGGACGATCAGCGAGATAACGCCGTCAGATGTGTGGTATGAGGAGAGAACAGCCTTTGACGAAAGTCAGGTGGGTGTACCGCTGAAAGAGCATAAATGCAGCGGTTTTGAACTATTGCAGGGCGATCCTGTTTTCTCGGGAAAGATACTAGGCGGCTGTATATGTTCGATGTATGATATGTTTGACAGTGAACGCTATCCCAATATGCCGCAGCTTTGTAAAAAGTACGGTATCTTCCCCGACAAGGAAGAATGGAAAGGACGTATACTTCTGCTGGAGTCCAGTGAGGAAAAGCCTTCGCCCGAGAAATACCGAAAGTCACTGGAATATCTGAGGGCTGAGGGTGTTTTCGAGACTGTATCGGGCGTTCTCGTGGGCAAGCCAATGGACGAAGCCTATTCGGAGGAATACAAAAAGCTGCTGGTAAGCGTTATCGACCGCCCCGAACTTCCGATACTGTTTGATCTGAACATTGGTCATGCAAACCCACGCTGCATAATGCCATTTGGCAGAGAAGCTGTGGTGGACGCTGAAAAACAGGTCATAAGGTTCACGGACAGTCAGGCTTTTTAAATGCTTAAAAACAGTGTTAAGGAGCCTTTTATGACACCAGAAAGAGAAAGGAATATACAGGACAGATGTATCTGTTTTAAAAGGATACTTTCCGAAAACAGGCTATATACCATTGTGCAATGCCTGCTGGACATTTTGCTTATCACAACTGTCGGGACTGCTTTTATTGTTGGCAGAAGCATGCTGCCTATGCTGCTGATAGCTTTTATCATTGCAAAGCTGATCGTTTTATTTTTACTGAAAGGAACAAAGGCAAATACAGCAGGGCTGATAATGACGATGCTGTACTTCCCGCTGATGGCAGCTGTGAAAATGCCTGACGGCGAGACATGCGGAATAACCGTGTTGATAATGGCGTCTCATATTTTCAGGCTTGTGTCATGCACAGCAGCGTCAAGGATAAAAGGGCTTTACGGCGCCCCGGGATTCAACGGCTTTCTGCTTGCCAATGAACTGAAAAAAGATGAAAAGCTTGCAGGGACTGTGCTTGGCAGCTACAATGATGTTTCCAATGAAATGACAGTCAGGACAGCTTTGACAGAAGTTTCGCTGCCAAAGTTGATAAGGCTGCTGAAACCTGTTGGCATAATAACGCTGGCTGTCGGGATAGGCATGACAGTATCGGCACATAAAATTAGCAGCAGCATAAAAAATGCCGAAACATTGCCTGTGAGCGAAAAAACGGCGAATAAAACACTGGCGCTTACCACCGACGATATATACTGGCAGAACACAACAGGTGATATTTGCAGCTACTGGTGCAGGATAGACGGACAGTGTGTCAACGTGGTCATTTACGACCAAGATCCGCAGCATGAGTTTGAAAAGCTTTGCTTCGCATGCAGAGCGAATTCGGAATCAGCGGCGATGGAACTTGTGGGCGCAGAACACGAGACTAACAGCAGCCCGATAAAATTTGTCGCAAAGGTAAAAAAATATAAAGCCGACGATCCGCTGAGGCCGTCAAAAAAATCAAAGGAACACATAGATGACAGCGTTGAGACAGTCGAGGACCAATACCTTGAAGTCATCGACCGTGACAGCATTGGCAGGCACCGCAATGCAGGGATACTGATCATAACTATCGGTGCTGTCATGACAGCTGCCTTTTATATAATGTATTACGTGAGCAGAAATAATGTTGGAATGCTCTGAATAATAAACTGTATAACGATTCTACCAAGGAGGAATTTTCAATGAAGAATGCTGAAAAGTATGCAAGAGGCTATTATATGCCTCCCAAGAAATGTATGAAATGGGCTGAGAAGGACTACATCGACCATGCACCCGCATGGTGCTCGGTAGACCTGAGAGACGGCAACCAGGCACTTATAATACCAATGAGCCTGAATGAGAAGCTGGAATTCTTCAAGAAGCTGGTCGATATCGGTTTCAAGGAGATAGAGATAGGCTTCCCTGCTGCTTCGGAAACTGAGTACGAGTTCTGCCGCACACTGATAGAAAAGGACCTTATCCCGGATGATGTCACCATACAGGTACTGACACAGTCGAGAGAGCATATAATCAAAAAGACCTTTGAGGCGATAGACGGCGCCAAGCACGCTGTTGTTCACCTGTACAACTCCACCTCTGTTGCACAGAGAGAGCAGGTGTTCCGCAAGTCGAAGGAAGAGATCATAAAGATAGCTACCACAGGCGCTGAGCTTTGCAAGGAATACAAGAAGAAGGCTAACGGTCATGTAACATTTGAGTATTCGCCCGAGAGTTTCACAGGCACAGAGCCTGAGTTTGCAGCTGAGATATGCAACGCTGTAATTGATATCTGGGAGCCCGACGCTGACAACAAGGTCATCATCAACCTCCCCGTTACCGTTGAGATGTCACTGCCCCACGTTTATGCTCAGCAGGTAGAATACATGTGCGAGACTCTCCACAACAGAGAAAACCTGATAATCTCACTTCACCCCCACAATGACCGTGGCACAGG
>CAMNMO010000051.1 GCA_946544695.1 uncultured Ruminococcus sp.
TTCCAACGGCGACCTTTACAGTGAGGGCGGCACGATATATGTCAGCGGTCCCGAGAACAGCGGCAACGGTTCGATCGACCACAACGGCAGCGCAAGCATAACAGGCGGTACTGTGATCGCAAGCGGTGCGGTCGGCATGGAGGAGATGTTTGATGAGAACGGCACCGCTCAGTGCGCAGTCCTCCACGACTTCACACAGTCCTTCTCGGCAGATACCGAGTTCACCGTGACCGACAGCGACGGCAATGTGATACTGTCCTTCACGAACCCCAAGACATGGCAGGGCGTGATATTCTCGTCACCCGAACTGATACAGGGCGAAAGCTATACAGTCAGTGCGGGCGGCGAAAGCGAGACCATCACTCTTGGATCGGTCATAACCTCCAACGGAAGCGGCGGCTTCGGCGGCGGTATGGGCGGTATGCAGGGCGGCAGACTTAACTTCTGATATTCCCCATAATTTATTATTTCCCCAATTGACCCCTGTGCTTCATATCGGCATGGGGGTCTGCTCATTTGTATGGCTGATGTAAAATGTAAAAAAAATGTGAATCGTATTGACAAATGCCGACTGTGGTGTTATAATAATTTAGTCTGAATAGGACAATAATAATGAATGCTGCATAGAACTACTGTCTGAACTAAGGATGATGGGCTTCTATGAGCCATAATTTTTAGTTTGGAAGGAGGTAAGTTCTGATGAGAGAAGGTATTCACCCTAACTATGTCGAGACTACAATTACTTGTGCTTGCGGCAACGTTATAAAGACCAGATCCACCAAGGAGAACATCAAGGTCGAGATCTGCTCCAAGTGCCACCCTTTCTTCACCGGTAAGCAGAAGCTGGTTGACAGCGGCGGACGTGTTGACAGATTCAAGAAGAGATTCAACCTCGACTAATTATCACGAAGTTAAAGAGCGGAAGTTTTCTCCGCTCTTTTTTTCACCCCGAAATGAGGTAAGGACTATGAGCTATACCACCGTGTATGAGTATGCCAGTGACAGCTTCACCGAGAAAAAGTCTGAGTTTATCGGGCATATCTGCCCTGTGAAGAACGCTGAGGAAGCTGTGGCATTCATCGAGCATATAAAAAGTCAGAACCGTAAGGCAAGGCATAATGTGTATGCTTATGTGCTGCGTGACGGCAACGCATCAAGGTATTCTGATGACGGCGAGCCGCAGGGTACGGGCGGTGTGCCTGTGCTCGATGTGATAAAAAAGGCGGGGCTGACTGATGTGTGCGTGGTGGTCACAAGGTACTTCGGCGGTATACTGCTGGGTGCCAGCGGACTGGTGCGGGCATACTCACAGGCTTGCTCACTGGCGATAGCAGCCGCCAGAAAAATGGAGATGTGCGAATGTTCACGCATAAGCTTTTCATGTGATTATACCCTTTACGGCAAGGTAAGCTACCTTCTGCCCGAATTCGGAGTCATCACCGAAAAGGAAGATTTCGCAGACACCGTCAACATGGCTGTGCTGGTGAAGGCTGAGCATGTCGATGCTCTTAAACTAAAGCTGACAGATGTGTCAAATGGACAGTTGCAGTTGTCGGAAGATACAGGATTGACCGCTGATTTTGCGTAAAAATTGTGAAAGTATACAAAGATTTGATGCCTTTATGTAAAAATAAAGGCATTTTTAAAAAATCAGCGCTATATATGGGTGTATGAGATATTTCGGGTAAGTCATAGAAAGGGTGAGCATAATGCTGCCAAGAGAACAGACCGAACATTTTGAACACACCATACTCTGCGATAAGGCAAGCTTTGCCGATGCTTCCGCAGGCCGTGAAAAGCCTGAGGAAAAATGTGTCATGCGTACCGAGTACCAGCGTGACAGGGACAGGATACTTCACTGTAATTCATTCAGGCGCCTTAAACATAAGACGCAGGTGTTCCTTTCCCCCGCAGGTGACCACTATCGTACCAGACTGACACATACTCTCGAAGTCAGTCAGATAGCAAGAACTATCGCAAGGGCGCTGAGACTGAATGAGGACCTGACAGAAGCCATCGCACTGGGACATGACCTGGGCCACACGCCATTTGGCCATGCGGGTGAGCGTATGCTTGCCCAGCTGAGTCCGCACGGCTTCCATCACTATGAACAGAGTCTCAGGGTGGTGGATATTCTTGAAAAGGACGGCGAGGGTCTTAACCTTACCCGTGAGGTGCGTGACGGAATACTCAAGCATACCAATCAGGTGGCTAACACCTATGAGGGCTACGCTGTGCGCTTTGCGGACGTCATAGCTTACATAAACCACGATATAGATGATTCCATCAGGGCAGGCATTCTCAGTGAGGAGGATATACCGTCCTCGATAACGAATGTGCTCGGGCATGATAAGTCCACAAGGATAACCACGCTCGTGTGTTCGTTGGTGGAAAACGGTCTGCATGACGGTATAGGCACCGCTGATGCCGAAGGCGCACTGCAAATGTCGCCCGAGGTCGAAAAGGCTTATAAAGCGCTGCACAGGTTCATGTTCGACAGCGTGTATACTAATCCTGCCTGCAAGAGCGAGGAGCATAAGGCGCAGGATATGATAGCTTTTCTCTATAAGTATTTTACCGAGCACCTGGAAAGGCTGCCCGCTATGTATATGAATCTGGCATATCATTACGGTATAGATATGGCAGTCTGTGATTATATATCGGGCATGACTGATGTGTTTGCGGTGGAAACTTTCAAGGAGCTTTTCATTCCCGCTGCATGGATGGTCAAGTGACGGCTGCATGGGGCTGAAACAAGGGGCTGTGCGCTGATATTCAAAAGCAGGCTCATACCGTGCATTCTAATATACAGATATCAGAGAAAGGGGCGCAGCTGTGGATCAGGAGTTTCTTGAAAAGCTGAAATATGAAAATCCGATAGAAGAAGTCATGCGTGAGAACGGTATCGAGCTCAAGCGTACAGGCAGGGGATTCATGTGCTTGTGTCCTTTCCACGGTGAAGATACACCGTCGTGCAGCGTTGTACCAGGGCAGGGCTATTACCATTGCTTCGGCTGCGGTGCTGCGGGCGATGTGATAGCTTTTACAAGAAAGTACCGCAACCTCGGCTTTATGGACGCTGTAAACTATCTGGCACAGCGTGCGGGGCTGACCGTACCGCAAAGCAGCAATGTCAGTGACAGAAGCTATAAGCGCCGTATGCGGATATATGAGATGAACAAGGCTGCGGCTAAATTCTTCCGTGCACAGCTGAAAACGGCTGACGGTGTCAGATGTCTCAGATACCTGATGAACGAACGCAAGCTTGACGCTGCGACTATAAACAAGTATGGCATGGGCTGTGCGCCTAAAAGCTTTACCTCGCTGAGATCCTATATGATGGGGCTTGGCTACGGTGAGGACGAACTGGTGGAAGCATCGCTGCTTTTCCGTTCATACAAAACGGGCAAGACCTATGATTTCTTCATGGACAGGGCGATGTTCCCGTTCATTGATATAGCAGGAAATATCGTCGGCTTCGGCGGCAGAACGCTGGGCGACGATAAGCGCAAATACCTGAATACAGGTGATACGGTCTCTGAGGAATTCCATAACAGCGGCGGCAAGATGGAACCCGACGGCTACTCAAAGTCAAGGTTCGTGTTCTCGCTGAACTACGCTAAGGATACCTCGGTAAAAAGCGGCAAGCTGCTGCTTTGTGAGGGCAACCTCGATGTCATCTCACTGTACCAGCACGGCTTCACCAATGCGGTGGCTTCCTGCGGTACAGCACTGACGCCCGAACAGGTCAAGGCGATGAAGACCTACGCTGAGGAGGTCGTTATCTGTTACGATTCCGATGAACCGGGTCAGAAAGCTGCACTGCGTGCTGTCAGCCTGTTGAGACAGGGCGGAGTTGGCAGCAGCGTTATCCGTATGGAGGGCGCTAAGGACCCCGATGAGTATATCAACAAATTCGGTGAGGACCATTTCAGGTACCTGATAAACAATGCCACCGACGGCTTTGATTTTGAGCTGGAAGTATTTGCAAGGGGACTTGAACTTGATAAGCGCACCGATAAAAATAAATTTTTGAAAAAAGCATATAGTTCCATAGCCTGCGAACCTGATATCACCGCAAGGGATATGATGGAAAGGCAGCTGGCAGACAGATACGGTGTGTCACTCAACGTGGTTCAGGAATCTGTCAGCGAAGCCATCAAGCAGATAGAACGTTTCAAGGAGAATACCGAGAAGCGTGAGGAAATGAAGAAGTATTATGCGGCGGAGGAGATAGTTCCCGATAATAAAGCTTTCAAAGCCGAACGTGGGCTTATCTACTATATTTACTATAACAGCGATACTGCCAACGAGATAAGCAGACAGATATCTCCCGAGGAGTTCACCGACGATTTCAACAGGCGTGTATATGTGAGCATTCTGGGTATGATAAATGTGGGCGAATATGTAACGCCCGAAGCATTGCTGGAGGAATTTTCCTATGAAGAAGTCGAGAGGGTAAAGCACTTTCTGGAAAAATACAGCAGCCTGAATGTTGACAGGGCTGTGGCAGAAGATTATATCCTCTCGATAAAGAATTACAATCAGAAGCGATCAAGGCAGAATGCCGAACCCATGAGCAATGAAGAGATACTCAGGAAAATGGCAGAGCTTAAAAAGAATAAAATATAGACGGGAAGTCAAAATAGTCAGAAGGAGAGTAAATTATGACTGATAAGAGCAAGATAATGGAAAACCTGATGGAACACGGTAAGCAGACAGGTAAGCTTACCACAAAGGAGATCACCGATGCGCTGGAAAAGCTGAGCTTCGATGTGGAGCAGATGGACAGCTTCTATGATAAGTGCAGTGAGCTGAATATCGAGATCATAGATGATGTTGTGGTCGATGATACTCTGGATTTCTCCAACCCCGATGACGAGCTTGAACAGGACGATGTGGATATCTCGCTGTCTACCGACGGCATCGCCATCGATGACCCCGTCAAGATCTACCTCAAAGAGATAGGCAGAGTGCCTCTGCTGACCTCTGAGGAGGAGATACAGCTGGCTGAGATGATGTCTGGCGATAATGACAGAGAGGCTACCAAAGCAAGAAAGAGACTTGCTGAGGCTAACCTGCGTCTGGTAGTATCCATAGCTAAAAGATATGTGGGCAGAGGCATGAGCTTCCTTGATCTTATCCAGGAGGGCAACATGGGTCTTATCAAGGCTGTCGAGAAGTTCGACTACAAGAAGGGCTTCAAGTTCTCAACCTATGCAACATGGTGGATAAGACAGGCTATCACAAGGGCTATCGCCGATCAGGCAAGGACTATCCGTATCCCTGTGCACATGGTGGAGACCATCACAAAGGTAAAGAAGGTATCTTCACAGCTGCTGCACCAGAACGGCCACGACCCCTCGCCTGAGGAGATAGCTGAGGAGCTGGATATGAGCATCGAGAAGGTACGTGAGATAATGAGGATAGCTCAGGACCCTGTTTCTCTTGAAACACCTATCGGTGAGGAGGAGGATTCTCATCTGGGCGACTTTATCCCCGATGATGATGCACCCGCACCTGCTGAAGCTGCATCGCTGGTGCTGCTGAAGGAGCAGATAGATCAGGTACTCTCCACCCTGACAGAGCGTGAAGAAAAGGTGCTGAGACTGAGATTCGGTCTTGAGGACGGCAGATCCAGAACTCTTGAAGAAGTTGGTCAGGAGTTCAAGGTAACTCGTGAGCGTATCAGACAGATCGAGGCTAAGGCTCTGAGAAAGCTGAGACACCCCAACCGCAGCAACAAGGTCAGAGATTATCTTGATTAAAGGAGGACGCCATGTACATAACTCTTGAAGCAGATTATGCCGTCAGGATAACTGCTGAGCTGTGCAAGGCTGATGAAAAGCTGGACGCTAAGACCCTGTCTGAAAGGACATGCGTAACGCTCAGGTTCGCTTTGAAGATACTGCGCAAGCTTGTGTCAGCAGGCTTGGTCAAGTCCTATAAAGGCACCCGTGGCGGATATGTTATAGACAAGGACCCGAAGGACATCACACTGCGTATGGTCATTGAAGCTATCGAGGGTACATACTGCTTTTCCCGCTGCCTGCAGCCCGATACGGACTGCAATCGTGGGGCGTCGGGCAACTGTCCGTTTCAGGACGCCTTCTGCGAGATAACAACAATGGTCAGCGAAAAGCTGGACAGCTATAACTTTGCTCAGTTGAAGTAAGCGGCGGATAATTCAGTCGTTTGCCTAAAATACGCACGAGGTCGATAAATGAGAAAGAGAACAAAACGTGATAAAGAGATCGACAGCTTCCGACTCACCGATGAGGCGGAAGCTGAAATAAATTCGGGATATCCCGATGAGGTGCCCGTGGAGGAAGAACCGTCTCCCGCACCGAAAAAACACCGCCTGCGCAGGTTCCTTGTGAAGCTTGCGGGCTTCTGTATACTGCTGGTCATAGCTGATATAGCGGTGCTGTTCTTTACGGGCGAACTATGGTTCAACCGCCCCGACAGGCACAGATATCCGCTGCACGGCGTGTTCATCACCGAAAAGCAGGGGAGTGTGGACTGGAAGAACTTCGCAAGGCAGGACATACAGTTTTGCTATATCAGGGCGACTAAAAGCACTGCTTATGAGGACGAAAACTTTAAGGCAAACAAGGCGGGTTCTGCAAAGACCGACCTGCCTGTGGGCATGCTGCACCTGTTTGATGCGTCAATGGGCGGCAAGGAACAGGCTGAGCACTTTATAGAGGTCTGCGGAGATATGCAGGGCAGGCTGCGCCCTGCGGTGGATATCAGAAGAAGTTTTGTATACAAGATCCTTCCTGCTGACTACGATAAGCAGTCAGCCGCACTGGTGGGTTTCTGTGACCGCATAAAAGAGGAGTACGGCTGCATGCCTGTCATAAAATGCGATAAAGCCACCTATGAAAATGTGGCATCACGCAGCGAATTTGAGGACTGCCCCGTGTGGATAGTCAGCGAGTTCGGTTCGCCCGATGAAAGCATTGAATGGGATATCTGGAGCTATGACCCTAACGGCAGGTTCAACCACCATGATAACAGCAGCCGTATCGAGATGATGCTGCTTGACAAGGGCATCAGCGTAGATGAACTATATATTTGAGAAAACAAAGGTCTGTCCTGCGGGGCAGACTTTTTTTGCGCAAAAAAAAGAGCCGCCGCAAATGCGGCAGCCCATCAGCCATGCACTGTTCTATTGATGAGATCGGCTGCATAAAAATAGAGTGAAAGAGCCTTTTACCATAGCCCATTAACTGCGCCGGTCACTTAGCGCCTTTGATCTCGGCAGCGCAATCAGCACAGATCGACTTGCCCTTGTAGTCAACCAGATTTTCGGTACTGCCGCAGAAGATACAGTTTCTCTGGAACTTCTTGAGTATGATCTTGTCGTCTTCGGTGTAGATCTCGATAGCGTCTTTTACAGCGAGGTCGTAAGTTCTCCTCAGCTCGATGGGAAGCACTATCCTTCCGAGTTCGTCAACCTTTCTAACGATTCCTGTGGATTTCATGAGATGGTCAATTCCTTTCTCCTATAAATTTTCAGCCGCCGCAACGGCTAATGTCATCATGTTAATATTATACCAATTTAGTTAGTATTTGTCAAGCTGATTTATCGTATTTGTCAATTTTAAATCATGATTTGGTAAATTTCGGCACAATGCACATTGGAATATCACCTGTCCGAATATTTACTGGTATTTTATGTATATTCTGTATCACTAATTTTGGTATTTATTCTAATTGTGAAATGTAAACTTTTGGTTAATAAAAGGTTTACAACATAAAAGTACAGAAAAGGGGACTGTTATGCTGGCTATAACGATACTTGTTATCCTGCTGCTGTCAGCGGCGGCAGGATCTTTCAACAACAGCTGGGCGTCGATATCATCGGCTGCGGTCAGTTCATGCACTGATGCAGTGCAGCTGGGCATATTTCTTGCGGGTTCGATGGCGCTGTGGTGCGGGCTGATGCGGGTGGCAGAAAGTTCGGGGCTGACTGCACGGGTGTCCGCATTGCTTTCTCCTGTGATAAGGCTTATATTCGGCAGGCTTGATGATGACGCAAAAAAAGCCGTCAGTCTCAACCTGACAGCCGATCTGCTTGGTCTTGGCAACGCCGCCACGCCCACAGGCATCGCCGCAGTGCGTGCGCTCCAGAAAAGCTCCCGTCCACGCCGCAACACAGCAGTACTCACCGTGCTGAACACCGCTTCGATACAACTTGTGCCCGTGACTATCTCAGCACTGCGTGAAGCAAACGGCTCGGTATCGCCGTTTGAGATAATGCCCGCCGTGCTGCTGACTTCCGCTGCGGCTGCGGCAGTCGGCTGCATAACAGCATCGCTGCTTTATTCGGGGGCAGACTGATATGCGTGTGACCGATATGATAGTGCCGCTGATAATAATGCTGATACTGCTGCACGGCATTCTGAAAAAAACTGACGTCACCGAAGATTTCACCAAAGGTGCAGCTGAGGGTCTGCGCACAGCAGCAGGGCTTGTACCCATGCTGGTGCTTATGCTGACAGCTGTGGGCATGTTCACCTCGTCGGGTGCCGCTGATATGCTGTCAGCGCTTATTTCGCCCGCAGCCGAAAAGCTGGGCTTCCCGCAGGAATGCGTCCCTCTTGTGCTGATACGCCCCATATCGGGCAGCGGTGCCCTTGCAGCCGTCAGCAGACTGTTTGAGCGTATCCACCCTGACAGCTTTGAAGGCAGGGTAGCAAGCGTGCTTATGGCTTCCACCGAGACCACATTCTATACCATTGCCGTCTACTCGGCTGCTTTGCACAAAAAAGCGGGCGGCAGAGTTCTCATCTCTGCCGCCGCTGCGGATATCACGGGGTTTGTACTGTCTGCGCTGACAGTGCGCCTGTTGTTCAGGTGACTATCTCCACCTTGCTGCCTGCAAACTTGTTTTTGGTGACGATTATCTGCTTGTCCAGTTTTTTGGTCAGTTCGGGAACATGCGAGATTATGCCCACCAGTCTTGAATTTTCAGCCAGTCCCTGTAATGTGGATATCGCCTTGTCCAGCGTTTCTTCATCGAGCGTGCCAAAGCCCTCATCAACAAACATTGAGTCTATGTGCACCGCACCCGAAGTCTGCTGTATCTCATCGGAAAATCCCAGCGCCAGCGCCAGCGATGCCATAAAGCTCTCGCCGCCCGACAGCGACTTTACGCTTCTTACGCAGCAGGTGAAGTAGTCTTTTACATCAATGTCCAGTCCCACCTTGCGTGTGCCCTTGCCCTCATCGCTCCTGACAAGCTCGTACTGTCCCGCTGACATTATCATCAGCCGCTTGTTGGCGTGTGCGAGTATCCTGTCGAAGTATTCCATCTGCACAAAGGTCTCCAGCGGTATGCGCTGTTTGCCTTTGAGCGTGCCGTTGGCAGTTTCGCTGAGCCTTTTCTTCATGCTGCATTCTTTCAAGAGCCTGCGGTTGTTTTTCAGCTCCCTGACAAGCTTCTCCATCAGCGCCTTGACCGAATTCAGCCTTGCCGCCGCATCGTCCCTCAGCTTTGAAGCTTGTTTTGTTTCATCGTCCGACTTTTTGAGCGTTTCTTCAAGTGCCTTGCAGTCGGGCATTTTTTTGCCCTGCGTCTGTTCGGTCAGCTCACCCAGTTTACCGCTGAGTTCGTTTTTCCTTGATGCGAGTTTTGCCAGCTTTTCGTCAGCTGCCTTGATAGCCTGCTCGATGGCATCACGCTGCTTGTCAGCCTTGTCAGCCTGTGCCTTTGCTTCGGCTGCGCTTTTGTAAGGCAGACCCGCCAGCTGCTTTTGTGCCGCAGCTTTTTTCTCGGCGGACATCGCTGTCAGCTCTGCCAGTCTGCTCTGCTGCTGACTTATCGTCTGCTCGTCCTGCTTTATGCGCTTTTCAAGCTGCTCCAGATCCTTCTCGGCTTGTTTTTTCTGCGTGACCTGTTTTGTCAGCACGCCAAGCTCTTTTTGCAGTTCTTTCTTGCGGCTGTCGGTCACAGCGTAGTCCTCACGGGCATTTTTCAGTGCCTGTTGTGGCGTACAGCCCTCGGCATACTTACCTGCGTGCTCCATAGCCGACTTCACTGCCTGCTCGTATTTTGCTTTTGCTGACGTATGTTTATTCAAAGCGTCTGACAAAGCCTGATGCGCTCCGTCAAGTGCAGACTTTGCCGCATCGACGATACTTTTGTCAGGCGCATTGTCAGCTCTTTTCGCCTTCTTCGGGTGATGTACCGAACCGCACACAGGGCAGGGCTTGCCGTCCTCCAGCTTATCTGCAATGAAACCTGCCTGCTCGCTGATATAAGCATTGAAAAGCTCTCTGTGAGTGCCTTCAGCTTCATCATAAACATTTTTTGCATCAATGCATTTCTTTTCAAGTTCAGCCAGACCGTTTCTCAGTTTATCCGAGTCTGAAAGCTCTTTGCCTATGGCGAAGATGTTCGCAAGTTCGGTGCTGCACTTTTCTATCTCATTGCGTGTCTGCGTTTCTCTGACTTCTGTGTCAGCCAGTGTTTCAAGCAGCTTTTTGAGCTTGTTGCTTTGCCCGATATTGTTCTCGGTGTTCTTTGTGAGCACCTCGATGCCGCCTCTGACAGCAGCTGCTTCCGCCGAAAGTTTGTCAGCATCTTTCAGCAGCGTTTCAGCCTCCGCATAAAGTTTCAGCTGTTCTCTTATCGCCGCCGACTTTTCTATCAGGGCGGTCACTTCGGGCTTGCGCTTTTCCAGCTGTCCCACTTCCTGCTGCGCCTTTTCTGTCTCGGGACCGTTCAGCGCCAGCTCTTTTTTGGTATCTTCCAGCCTTTTGAAAAGCTCGCTGAGCTTTCTGCCGTTTTCCAGTTCAAGTGCCGCCTGTTTGCTGACTTCACGCAGTTTGCTGCATTGTTTCTCCGCCTCATCAGCCCTTGCCTTCTCGAATTCCAGCGCACCCTTGCAGGTCTCCTCGATGTAGCTTTGTGCGGCGGCAGCACTGTCAGGGTCTGATGCTGCCTGCGCTATCTCCTGCCTGAAAGGGTCGTCGTCACTCAGCAGTACATTACCCAGCATCGTGCTCATATTCAGGTTAGATGCATTGTATCTGCGCTGTGCATCATTGACCTCCTCGCTTAGCTTTTCCTGGAGACGCCTGTATTTCTGCGTTGAAAAAATTGCGCTGAGTATCTCGGTGCGGCTGTCGGTCTTTGTGTTCAGCAGTTCGGCAAAGCTGCCCTGTGCTATCATGGCGACATTGCGGTACTGCTTGTGGTCAAGCCCGAGTATTTCCTTTATCTTCGCACTTACCTCAGTGTCGTTTGATGCAAGGGGTCTGTCCTGACCGACCTTGAAAAGTTCGGCAGACGGTGCCATTGTCGTGAAGCCTTCACCCGAAAGCTTGGGTCTTTCCTGCGAGGGTTCACGGTGTACCACATATCTGATGCCGTCATAAGAAAATTCAAGTTCCACGAATGTCCTGACTTCGGGGCGTGCATATTCGCTCCTGAACATGCTGACAGTCCTGCTGTCACCGCTTGCCTTGCCGAACAGAGCATAGCAAACGCCGTCGAAAATGGTGGTCTTTCCGGCACCCGTGTCACCCGTGACCAGATAAAGCCCCTTGCCGCCCAGCTGTTCCAGGTCAACAACGGTTTTTTCGGCATAAGGTCCGAATGCCTGCATAGTCAGCTTTAATGGTCTCATTGTTCGTCCTCCCAGATACTGTCTATTAAACCTTTGATATAATCAGCCTGTTCATCTGTCATCTCCATGCCGTTCTGCTGTAAATACAGCGACTCCATCAGCTCAAAGGGCGTTTTCTTGTCAGCCTGCACCTCTCTTTTGACATTTGCAGCCGCCCTTGTGCGTGAGTTGTCAAACTTCATGCTTACGAAATTTTTGTAGACCGCCCTGAGCTGCCTAAGCACGTTCGGTATATCTCTGTCATCAGTCAGTGTGATGTAGTAATAGTCATCGGGATCAAGCTTGTCGGTGAACTCTTTTGATATCAGTTCATCGAAATTTCCTCTCAGGCAGCGCAGGTCATGCAGCGGAACAAGCGGCACGGTACTGACATTAACATTGCCCTTTTCGCAAAGGTCTATCAGCGTGACAGATTTTATATGTTCGCTCTCCGATGAGGAATATTTCAGCGGAGTTCCGCAGTAGCGTATGCGCGGGCTTCCCACGTTCTGG
>CAMNMO010000052.1 GCA_946544695.1 uncultured Ruminococcus sp.
ATCTCATGGCTCCCGTTCATATTCTTTGAGATAGGCGTCCAGGGCATAGTAAAACGACCCGGTATGATAATAATGCAGAGTGTGTTATTCACGCTGTTTTTGGGAATAACTGCATTAAAGATATGGGTCAGCGAGAAATATAATAAGTCGCAGAAGATAGCACTGATATTTGTACTTTGTCTGTTGTCGCTGATAGGCGACTGGCCTGTTATGGACGTGCTGGCACCCCTGTTTCTATACATATACAAGGACGATAAAAAGAAAAAATACATTGCGCTGTGTTTAGTTTATTCGCTCAATCTTGTACTTGTTTTTGTTGACAGCTGGTATCATCTGGGCATACTGTTCGTTCCGCTTATCATAAAATTCTGTTATAACGGTCAGTGCGGTAAGAGAAGCCCGTTCCATAAATGGTTCTTTTACGTATTCTATCCGCTTCATCTTTTGATACTTGGAATACTGAAATGGTATGTTTTCTGAGGTGGTTCCATGAAATACAGGAATATGTTGATAGATGATTATGACAATGTCTATGCCTTATGGCTTGGTACCAAAGGTATGGGGCTCAATGATGTTGATGATTCACGGGAAGGCATAGAGCGATATCTGCGACGAAATCCCTCGACCTGCTTTGTATGCGAGGATAATGATGAGATCGTCGGTGTGATACTGTGCGGCAATGACGGCAGGCGTGGGTTTATACACCACACAGCTGTCAAGGAGGACAGACAAAGACATGGCATTGGCGGCGAGCTGGTAAGGCTTGCGCTGGAGGCTCTCGGGAAAGAGAAGATAAGCAAGTGTGCGCTGGTCGTCTTTGAAAGAAATGTTCTTGGCAACAGTTTCTGGGAGGCACAGGGCTTTACAGAACGTGATGATCTGGTTTACAGGAACAAAGCATTGAAAAAACTGGAAAGGATCGATACATAAATCCGGCTTAAAATCTAAATAACCCATTACGGGGTAAAAAAGGAAGATGTAAAATGGAAATTTCAAACAGCGTAAGGAGTCAGATACTTAGTGATGCACTTCCCTACATACAGAAGTATCACAACAAGGTAGTAGTTGTAAAGTACGGCGGAAATGCCATGACAAATGAAGCTCTCAAGGAAGCGGTAATGAGCGACATCGTACTGCTGAGCGAGGTCGGCATCAAAGTCGTGCTGGTGCATGGCGGCGGTCCTGAGATAAATGCGATGCTCAAGAGAGTTGGTATCGAGAGCAAGTTTATCAACGGTCTGAGATATACAGACAAGGAGACTATGGATATAGTCAAAATGGTGCTTTGCGGTAAGCTGAACAAGGAGCTGGTCTCTGCGCTGCAGCTGCATGGCGGAAATGCGCTGGGTCTCTGCGGCTGTGACGGCAGAATGATAATAGCTGACAAGCTGGAACGTGAGGACGGTGAGGATTACGGTTATGTGGGCGAGATAAGAAAAGTCACCACAAAGCCCATACTCGATGCCATAAACAACGGCTATGTTCCCATAATCTCAACTGTTGGTATTGGTGATGACGGTCAGTCTTACAACATTAATGCTGACACTGCCGCATCAAGGATAGCTTCTTGCCTGAGAGCTGAAAAGCTGATACTTATGACTGATATCGTGGGCCTGTTGAAGGACAAGGACGATGACAGCACACTTATACCTCAGGTAAATGTCAGTGAAGTCCCCTTCCTGAAAAAGTCAGGCATAATAAGCGGCGGTATGATACCCAAGATAGACTGCTGCGTGGAGGCAGTCAGACGAGGCGTCAAGAGGACCTCCATAATAGACGGCAGAGTTCCGCACTCTATCCTGATCGAGCTGCTTACAAATGAAGGTATAGGCACACAGTTCAATTGATGATAAAAAGGAGGAAACAGCTATGTTGAAAAAAATCTTATCAACGGTACTGGCACTTACACTTACTGCCGGCAGTGCAGCAATATCGGCAGCTGCAATAACTATCGGTGATGTCAATGATGATGGATCGATCAATGTGGCTGATATATCGAAGCTTGCTGCACATATCAAAGGTGTCAGATCACTGGAAGGCGATGAACTTACAGCATCTGATGTCAACGGCGACGGAAAGATCAGCGTGACCGATCTTTCAGCGGTGGCAGGACATGTCAAGGGTATAAAGGATCTTGGGAACAGCAATACTGACGTGCCCGCAGGCAAAGCTGATGAACTGGCAAAAATAGTGGTCGATAATGAATCGGTTTGGCTCGATGGTATAAACGATAAACAAAGCAGCATGTATGGCATGGGCAGCAATGAGATGTCGTTCTTTGACTTTGATCTTGACGGTACTCCCGAACTGGTCTCAGGCGGCTTTTGGCTAGGTACGCATGGTGCGAACAGCTTCTTCATTTACAAGATCACTGATAACGGACTTGAGCCTGTCAGTGTGGAAAGAAACGGCTATGAGAACGAATATCTCAGCAGATGGAGATATGTTGATTTCAACAGTGACCTGTACTATTTGTATGATGAAGATTCTTCCGAGCACTATTATTACTATATCGACCACGACTATATCGATATGGGGGCACCCGAACAATCTTTTTACTCAAAGATCAGCGTTTCAGACGGAAAGATCATAATTGATGAAATGGAAGCTGACCCAAGAGCGCAGGGTCTTGAATCAAGGCTGATAGAGATGGACTTTTTGAAATTCGGCGAAGATTTGGAAGATGAATATACAGGTCTGTCTTATGATGAAAAGCTTGATCTTATAAAAGATATGATCCAAAAACAGCTTGACACCGATGTTACAAAGCCTGACCATTCCTATGAGGCAAGGCTTAAAGCACTTACCGAATTCAGGACGACAGATGAATATGACTACAACTATTCAAAATACGAGCTTTGTGATATTAACGGCGATGATATACCCGAGCTGTTCATATCACCTGCTGATTTCCATGTGAGCAAGGTAAAGGTATATTTCTTTAACGGCAGTGAATATGAATATCTTGGAGATTACGGTGAATCAGGATGTGTTCTGGTCGATCCCGAGAACAGCTATATCATCACTGGCTGGATGGGTCAGGGCTATAACAGCAGGACTGTGCTTAAATTTGACGGACAGTCAGTAGAAACTGTAATTTCCTTCTCTGATAATGATGGCGCCACTGATAAAGAAAATGAAAAGTATTTCAAGATCGATGATGAAGAAGTTACTCGTGATGAATACTATGAAAAGTACAGCATGTATATAAACGATAATGTTATTTCTGTTGGTCCGAAGGACAGCTTCTGATAAAATATGGCGTTGATAAAAGTATACATAAAAAATATCACTGATGAGATCGATGATTCTGTTGAGGCATACAGGCTTCGTAATGAGATGAGGGCATACAGAAAACGGCAGTTTCTGAAAGCAGCCGCTGTAACATTCATCATCTTGATAGTTATGTTCATTTCTGTTATCATATCTGAGGCGGAACATGTTGAGAATGAGTTTCAGCTTTGGCAGCAGGTAAGATCACTGCTGACGATGTTGTTATTTATAGCTTTATCGGCTTTCTTTGGGTGGGTTGTTCTTTTTCATAGCCCTGGACGGCAGAGGTTCACCCTATCTTAAATACCGTGTTCACGCCCCTGACCAGTATCTGAAATACAAGAATACATTTAGTTTTTCAGATGAATGTGTGTTTACTGAGGGCAGATATCTGCCTTATTGTATGCTTTACAGGAATATAAGCATTCTTCGGGACGAAAACAGCTACTTTATCAGACACGATGAAAAAACATACAGAATGGATATAAATGGTTTTGATTGTGATGAAGAGCGATTCGCCGTTTTTATGAAAGAACATGGCGTGATGATCGAAAAATGATCCGTGATATCATAAAAAATCATAGATATCCGATAGAATCCAATATACGAAAGGAAAATGTAAAATGAATACCATAGAAAAATTCAATGAGCATGTCATGTCTACATACGGTCGGTATGATCTGGTGCTCGATAAGGGCGAAAAGCAGACAGCTACAAGCGAGGAAGGCAAGGAGTATATAGACTTCGGTTCAGGTATAGGTACCAACAGTCTTGGCTACTGCAACGATGAATGGGTAAATGCTGTTTGCGAGCAGGCTCACAAAATACAGCACACTTCCAACTATTATTACACAAAGGTACAGGCAGATTTCGCTGCAAAGCTTTGCGAGATCACAGGTTACAGCAAGATGTTCTTCGGTAACTCGGGTGCTGAGGCAAATGAGTGTGCTATCAAGCTGGCTAGGAAGTACAGCTTTGACAAGTACGGCAAGGAAGCTGAGCGAAATATCATCATAACACTGGTAAACAGCTTCCACGGCAGGACAATGGGCACTCTTTCAGCAACAGGTCAGGACGTTTTCCACAACTACTTCTTCCCTTTCCTGCCCGGCTTTGTAAATGTTAAGGCTAATGACATCGATGACCTGAAAAAAGTTCTTGCAGAAAACGACGGCAAGGTATGCGCAATAATGTTTGAATGCATTCAGGGTGAAGGCGGCGTTGTAGGTCTTGATGAATCATTTGTAAAGGCGATATTTGAGGAAGCTGAAAAGAACGACATACTTACTATCTGCGATGAAGTACAGACAGGTGTGGGACGTACAGGCAAATTCCTGGCAAGCGAGAATTTTGGTGTAAAGCCAAATGTTGTGACAATGGCTAAGGGTCTTGCAGGCGGACTGCCAATTGGAGTTTGTCTGGCTGATGAGAAGTGCAAGGACGTTCTGACAAAGGGTACTCACGGTTCCACATTCGGCGGAAATCCTGTTGTTTGCGCAGGCGGACTTGCTGTTCTCAACAAGGTAAGCTCTGAGGGATTCCTTGATGAAGTGGTTCAGAAGGGCTACTATATCTGGCAGAAGCTGATAAACAACCCTGAGGTAAGCGGAATTAGCGGTCTGGGTCTGATGATGGGTGTCAGCTTGAAAACTAAGACTGCCGCAGATGTCTGCAAGGCTTGCCTTGACAACGGTCTGCTGGTGCTGACAGCAAAGGAAAAGCTGCGTTTCCTGCCTCCTCTGAACATCAGCTATGAGGAGATCGACAAGGGTATTGCGATACTTGAAAAGGTACTTGCTGAATAAGCTTGACAAACCGACAAAAACGGTATATAATTAATGTTATCATTTCACAAAATACGGAGGTAAATCATGAAGCATCTTCTTAAAATGTTAGATCTTTCCAAGGAAGAGATAATAGACATACTCAACCTTGCAGATCAGTTAAAGTATGAAAACAAGAATGGTATAGAGCATAAGGTGCTCAAGGGCAAAACACTGGGGATGATCTTCCAGAAGTCCTCTACACGTACAAGGGTATCCTTTGAGACAGGTATGTATCAGCTGGGCGGTCAGGCACTGTTCCTTTCAAACCGTGATCTTCAGATAGGCAGAGGTGAACCTGTGCAGGATACTGCAAGGGTGCTGTCACGCTATCTGGACGGTATCATGATACGTACTTTCGAGCAGAAGGAAGTTGAGGATCTGGCTGAATACGGCTCTATCCCGATAATCAACGGTCTGACAGATTTCTGCCACCCCTGTCAGGTACTGGCTGATCTGATGACCATACGTGAGTTCAAGGGTCAGTTCGAGGGTCTGAAGATGTGCTACATTGGTGACGGCAATAACATGGCTAACTCACTGATAGTCGGCGGTCTGAAGGTTGGCATGAGCGTTTCCATAGCTTGCCCTGAGGGATATCGTCCCGATGCTGAGGTACTGGAGTTCACTAAGCAGTATGGCGACAAGTTCTTCATGACCGATAAGCCTATCGAAGCTGCTAAGGACGCTGATGTGCTGTTCACAGATGTATGGACTTCAATGGGTGAGGAAGCTGAGACCGAGAAGCGCAAGGTCGCTTTTGCAGGCTACCAGATCAACGATGAGATCATGGCTGCTGCAAAGCCTGATGCAATGGTACAGCACTGCCTGCCTGCACATCGTGAAGAGGAGATCACCGAGAAGGTATTTGAAGCACATGCTGATGAGATCTTTGAGGAAGCAGAGAACAGACTGCATGCCCAGAAAGCCGTTATGGTCAAGGTAATGGGCGGCAAGAAGTAACAGAACAAATGATAAAGACCGCAGCGCTGACTGCGGTCTTTTTATGTTCAGATATTATTTCTGATTTCTTCGATGCTAATTCCCTGTTCGTCTGCAATACGTGCAAGGTCATCGTGTTCATATTTATGCTTGCTGACTCCGTATCCTGCTGACTTTTTTACTCTGACATCGCCGTATTTTGTGCTGACAGTCTCCTCAGTGCGTTCAAGGACATATCTGCTGCACAGATGTTCACGGACACCTATTGTAGACGTGTATCTGAATATAAGGCGCAGAAGATCTTCACGCATATCTTCTTTGCAAAGAACGGTAAGCAGCACGGCGGGGCTGCCTTTTTTCATTGAGACAGGTGTGGTGAAAACATCAAGTGCACCTGCTGACATCAGCTTATCAGCAGCATGACCGAGGTCTTCGCCCGTCATGTCATCAATATTGCAGACAAGTTCGCATATACGGTCTGTACTTTCTGCTGATCCACCTAAAAATGCACGGACACAGTTGAAACAGTAACATCGTTCAGCCCAAGAGAATTCATTTTATCTATAAACTGTTTGGGGTCAGGCAGCAATTCAAGCAAAGCAGCTGTAAGCATGTCGCCCGCAGCGCCCATTCTGCATTCAAGGTAAAGTGTTTTCATGGCAGTTCCTCCCGATATGATTTATCATGCTTGCCTGGTAGCCTGCACCGAATCCGTTGTCGATATTGACCACGCTTACTCCGCTGGCGCAGGAATTCAGCATTGAAAGCAGCGCAGATATCCCTCCGAAGCTTGCACCGTAACCTACACTGGTGGGTACAGCGATCACAGGACAGTCTGCCAGCCCGCCTACAACACTTGCCAAAGCACCTTCCATGCCGGCAATGGCGATTATTACCGATGCAGACATTATCTCATCAAGGTGCGACATCAGCCTGTGAATGCCCGCAACGCCCACATCATAAAGCCTGTTTACTTCATTTCCGAGAAATTCAGCAGTAACGGCTGCTTCTTCCGCAACAGGTATATCGCTGGTGCCGCCTGTGGCGATCAGAATTTTTCCGATACCGTCAGGAGCTTTGTTTTCTCCAAGCACAGCTGTTCTGCCTGTGGGATCATATACGATATCAAATCTGTCAGAGATGATTTTTGCTTTTTTAACCGAAAGTCTGGTTATAAGCACCCTTTCCTGACCATTCTGAAGCATGGCGGAAAGTATACCGCATATCTGTTCGGGAGTCTTGCCTGCGCCGTAAATTATCTCGCCTGCGCCCTGCCTGATGGCACGGTGATTATCTACTTTAGCAAATCCGATATCCGAAAATGGTTGTTTTTTCAGTTTCAGCACGGCGTCATCTACTGATGTTTCTCCCGAAGCCACCTTTTCAAGCAGTCTGAATATTTCATTCTGTTCCACAAAGACCCTCCTCACTATCAGGATAAATTAAAATAAGTATACCATATTACATGACAAAAATCAAGCATCACACTTATAGCTAACACAGCAAATTCTTAACATATCCTATAGAAAAAGCTCCCGCAGTTAACGGGAGCTTTGCTTATTTCTTTATCCTTATGATGGAATTCTTCGCATAGACTTTATCAGAAGCTATTGAAAATTTCATGGCTGCATGATTAGCGGTCTCGATAGGAACGTCATACTCATCGTACATCTCATTCACTGTGAGAACTTCAGGTTCACCATCAAAAGAGAGTATCTCAACTTCGTCGCCTAAGTTGAATTTATTGCGCTGGACTGCATATATCCTGCCATTCTCACACTTTTCAACTATTGCCACAACATCATATTCACGGACATATCCGCTGTTTTCATAATACTGGCTTTCCTTAGGGTGACCAAAGAAGAAACCTGTGCAGTAAGCACGGTGACTTACCTTGAACACTTCGTCTTTCAGCCACTGTGGCAGCTGATAATTGTCGGGGTCGGCTTTGTATATGTCCATTGCCTTGCGGTATGCATTGGTGATGACAGAAACATAGTAGGAGGACTTTGCACGCCCCTCAATTTTGAAGCTGTTGACACCTGCCTTTGCAAGCTTGTCAAGGTGTTCGATAAGACACATATCTTTAGCATTCAGGATAAATGTACCTTGTTCGTCCTCAAATATTGGATAGAATTCATTGGGGCGTTTTTCTTCCATAAGGTGATATCCCCAGCGGCAGGGCTGTGCACATTCGCCACGGTTAGCATCACGGGCAGTAAGATACTGCGAAAGCAGACATCTGCCTGAAAAACTAACACACATGGCGCCGTGTACAAAGCACTCTATTTCCAGCTCGGAAGGTGTTTTCGCACGTATCTCGGCTACCTCTTCAAGTGTAAGTTCTCTTGCAAGCACAACACGTTTGGCGCCCATGTTATAGAATTCATTTGCTGACAGGTAATTGACAACACCTGCCTGAGTCGAAATGTGTATCTCAGTATCGGGAGCATATTTTTTTGCCAGACTAAGCAGTCCCAGATCGGTGATGATAAGTGCATCTACACCCGAAGCGACCGCATTCTTGACAAAGCCCTCAAACAGAGGTATCTCATTGTTTCTGGGCAGAGTATTGCAGGTCAGGTAAACACGCCTGCCAAGCCCGTGTGCCAGCGAACAAGCTTCCGTCAGCAGTTCAGGGGTAAATTTTGCAGAGGCTGCCCTCATGCCAAAGGCGGTACCTCCAAGATAGACCGCATCTGCGCCGTAATCAAGCGCAGCATGCAATCTTTCCATATCGCCGACAGGCGACAGTATTTCAAGCAGATCAGACATCAGTTATTCCTTCGATCAATAGTTTTCGTTGTATTCTTCGTTGTATTCTTCGCCGTTATCCTCGCCGCCGTCTTCCGCATTTTCGGTATCATCAGTAACACCTTCTACAAGACCTGCCTTGATCTGGTTAGCCTCATGTTCTTCAAGAGTCTCAGCGTAGAAGGTCTCACCTGTTTCAAGGTTGTTACAGAAGTAGTAGTAATCGGTATCAGCGGGGTCGAGAACAGCGTTTATAGCTTCGATCCCGGGGTTGCAGATAGGTCCTGCGGGAAGTCCCTCCATGGTGTAGGTATCATAGTACTCAACATAGTGGTCTATCATATCATCGCTGCCGGCTTTCAGTTTTATGACATTATCTATATACTTATAGGTAGTATCAGTCTGAAGCATCGGGAAGGTGTCAGGATCGTCCAGACGGTTGAGGAATACAGAAGCTATCTTAGGCATTTCATCGACATTTGCAGCTTCAAGCTGTACGATGGAAGCGAGCGTCATGGTCTCGTTGAGTGTCAGACCTCTTGCATTCATCTTCTTGTACATGCTTTCAGTTATCTTAGAATCGAAATGTTCTCTCAGTATCTTTGTGATATTGTAAGCAGTGTCGTTTACATAGAACTCATAGGTATCAGGGAAACAGTAGCCTTCTCTTGAATAGAAAGCGTTCTCGTTATCTGTGATATATTTCTCAAAATTATAACCCTGATCCTTCTTGAATTCAAAGAGGAAATCATCAGCATCACAAACGTTGTTTTCTTCAAGCTTATTAGCGATATCGACAAGATTTTCGCCCTCATAGAATGTGATGGTAACCGTCTCATAGATATCCCTTTGTTTTTCCATTTCTTCGATGATATCAGGATAACCCATAGAAGGCATGAGTGAAATATCACCCGGATAAATGGTCTTGGGCTTCATAAGCTTTATGGCGAATTTAAACAGGTCTTTGTTTTTGATGATGCCATTCTCATACAACAGGTCTGCTATATCGTCATTACTTGAACCTTCGGGGATATTAAAGGATATCATGTTATCATCTTTGCCGATGCCGTAGAATTCCATCCCCAGAGTAAGTCCGCTGACAGCAAGCAGCATTGAGACTGTAAGGATTATGGTAACAAGGATCAGACCGCCGAAGATAGAACCGTTGAACGAAATGCCACGCTTCTTTTTCTTCTTTTTCTTGCCTGACTTCTTGCCTTTTTTCTTTCCATTTCTTGATGAAGAAGCAGCGGGGGCTTTTTTTCTGACCGGAGGCTTTTGGCTTTTTTCCTCGTCATCATCTTCCTCTTCTTCCTCTTCCTCATCATCGTCGCCCATCTTACCGAAATGCTTTTTCAGGTCATCGCTGTCAGAACCGATGGTCTGCTTTTGGGTCTCTGCTTCAGCTTCAGTTTCTTCTTCATCTTCGATGATGCGTTCAACTTCGGTCTCGGCGCTTTCATTCTCAGCTTCGGGCTTGATAACTGCTTCGGTCTTGTTCTTTTTCAGCGAAGCCAGAAGCTCATCTATTTCGTCCATGCTGTGCTTATTCCTGGCGCTTTTCTGCTCAGATAAGCTTTCATCATTATTATCAAGAATTCCGTCTATATCCAAATTCTTGTCACTCATTTATTTAATCATCCTTTCTTTTGAACGCTTAGGGTTTCTGCCCCAGCCTTTCTCGGTGACGATCTGATCGACGCAGATATCGTGTTCATTTCTCGGCAGTTCACCGTCAGTCATGCAGCTTTCACAGCACAGTCCGACAGTCACACCGTTGAAGTCAGCCAGAAATCTGTCATAGTAGCCTTTACCGAAACCAAGTCTGTATCCCATGCTGTCGAAACTCAGCGCAGGTACCACACACATTGCATCAACAAATTTGTCAACACGCTCACAGTATGACTTAGGTTCGAGAATGCCATAGCTTCCCTTTTCAAGATCATCAAAGCTTTTTACAACATAAAAGTGCATGATGTTCGTACCTTTTTCACATCTCGGACACAGCAGTCGTTTGAAACCTCGTTCAGCGTCTTTCAGCACATATTCCATTATCCTTTTAGTACCTATTTCGATATCACCCGAAACATAAACCAGGATATCTTGACTGAGATGAAATTTATCATTCTCAACGAACCGACTGAACACATTATAGTCGATATATTCTTTTTCCTTTGGGGTCAGCGCACTTCTGACCTGCTTGAAATGCGCCCTGAGTTCAGCCTTTGTCAGTTCTGACATTGTATGCCCTTTCTTATCTCCTCAGCTTTTTCCTCACTTACCAGTTTCCTGACCAGTGTCAGCGCAAACTCGATGCATACGCCTGCGCCCTTGGCGGTTATGAATCTGCCGTCAACAGCAACTGCTGAATCGGAGAGCTTTGCGCCTTCAAGGTCTGTCTCAAATCCGGGGAAGCAGATAGCTTCCTTATCTTTGAGCAGACCCTTATGACCGAGTATGCTGGGTGCTGCGCAGATAGCGGCAACATATTTGTCGTTCTTGACACAGTAGTCGATAGCTGCCTGCACGTAATCGTCATTCTCCAGATTAAGAGTACCCGGCATTCCGCCCGGAAGAACTATCATATCAAGCTCATTATTCAGTTCGATCTTATCTACTGTTGTATCGGCAGTGAAGACCACCTTATGTGCAGCAGTGATGTTCTCGCCGCCCACTCCAACAGTCATAACATGCAGACCTGCACGTCTGAGTATATCTATCGGAGCAAGTGCTTCAAGCTCCTCAAAGCCGTTTGCAAGAAAAACATATACCATTTGTATTTCCTCCATTTAATCAAAACGTACCATGTATTTATTCAACAGAAACTCGGGGTGGTATGACATCTTTGACTTTATCAGCCCTTCGATGCCCATATCCTCCTCCCTGTTTATGTAACGCAGCTTATCTGCATGAGCTTTTGCAAATTCTCTGCAAAGCATGGGATAAGCGCCGTTTATATCACTTCTAGCCTTTTCGATGTGAACAACAAAGGTGTCGCTGTTGAGCTGTTCACCTATCGTCAGGCCAACGATATCTCCGTTGACCCTGAGTATGCCGCCGTTAAGACCCAGTTTGTCATAATTCATCAGAAAGAAATGTATAGCATACTGTTCGATAGCTGCTGAACCCTGATCGTCAGCTGCACGGTTGTAAAACTCGGTGGTAAAAAAGACACATTCATCTATGCTTTCCGCTGTCATTTCCTCATAAGACCAGTTGTTTTCCATGAACCTTCTG
>CAMNMO010000053.1 GCA_946544695.1 uncultured Ruminococcus sp.
CACGGAAATCAATTTTGACAAAACAAAGCTGTATTTTGTGTATTCCCCCCGCCGTAAGGCAAATGCGTGAACGCATGGGGGAATACACTCAACACCATATTTTACAGCCGTAATGCATGTTCAAACCTTTGTATTATGCAAAAATTGATTTCCGTGGGCGACCCTGCTTTTTTTCTTGACGGCTGCATCATCTTATGCTATACTTTTATAATACGGATATCCCTTTGGCTTTTTGCGGCAGAGGAATGACCAAATATCTTAATAATGTTTAGGAGACACCTATATGGCTGAAACACTTGATATACTGCTGGAAGAAAAGCGTTTATTCAACTATGATCTGCTTTGCGAGACCATGCCAGATAATAAGGAAACAAGCCCTGTCGGCAGATTTATAAAATATAGAGACATAGGTGCTGATTTTGATCCCGACAACAGTTCGCAGCTTCTTCGGGATATTTGTGATCGGCTGTGGAAAGACCTTTGCAGCAAATGGTTCATGCAGAATAATGACGGTAAGATACTTTTTGATACCATGACCTCTGTACAGTATATTATCAATTCGGCTATGCAGCTTAAAAAAGTCATGGAAATAGAAGAATTCAAGGACTGCAAGCTCACCAAAAACCAGAGATACAGCAAAAATTACATGATAAATGTTTATAATGAAAACAGTGTTTTTATGGAGAAACTTTTTGAAGAATATGAGCTTGATAAACTTTTAAGAGTTTACCACACTGTCGGCAATCACTGCCCCGTACCCCGTTTTTTCAACGCAGCACGTTCAGGCTATAACAACTCGGAACACGACTTCTGGGACCTTACGCTGATGAAGATAAAGGAATACTATGACTGTAACAAAAGCACTGAAAAGGTATCACGCATTATCGGTGACGAACTGCTGCATCACAGCGGCAATGCCATTGCCTGCAAGGAATGGCTGGACTTTTTCGGTAACTGGAAAACCTTTGTTGATGCAAACTTCTTTAATGTATACGTTGATAATAATGATAATGTGAGACCCTTCTGGGAAGGACACAGTTGGGAAAATACCTCGCTTCCGCAAGACAAGGATGAGCTTATAACCGCAGTCAATGAGATAATAGACAGGATACTCTGTCGGGGTAAACAGATACAGCTGGAACTGAATAAAAAAACTTAGATATGATAAAAGCACTTCTGCATACATTGCAGAGGTGTATTTTTTTACGGCAGCTGTGTAAAAAGCAGCGGTCACCCCAAAAACGCCATAACTCACAAAAAACGCCCTGAAACTTTATTGATTTTTACTAAGGGAATATGTACTGTTTGTTGCGGATTTGTTGCATGCAGTCTGGTATTATATATATGTAGAAAAATGCGTGCGAGGCAAAGTTACGGCAGTCCGCATTATTGAAAATAAGGTATGGGTCAAGGTGAGGCTGATGAAGAAGAATACATTGAAAACTGATATTATCATAGTTACAGTCATGGTGTTGATAGCAGCTGTTGTTGTGATCGTACATTTTAGAAACAAGGATAAAAGCAGCGATGATGTCAAGGTCACAAGCAGCAAGGCTGTTACTGCCGCTGACTATAACGGACGCAATATTGGTATACTGACAGGTTCAAGCTTTGAACCATTCACTATGGAACTTTATCCTGACAGCGAATATTCCTACTACAACAATTACAGCGATATGGCGGAAGCACTCTCACAGGGAAAGATAGACGGTTTCCTGTGTGATGAACCCATCATAAAACTGCTTTGCAAAGAACTTCCCGAGGTAGGTTATTACAAGGAACCGCTGGCGGCTGATGATTACTGCTTCGGTTTCAGGAAGGATAATGAGAAGGCAGACCACCTGCGGGGGCAGTTCAATGAGATGCTGGCAGAGATGTGGGCTGACGGTACCATGGACGAGATAAATGAAAAATGGTTCTCAGGCGATGAAAGCGAACAGGTCGTTGACCTGACAGGATTTTCAGGCGAGAACGGCACCCTGAACGTGGTGACTGTTCCCACCGATATGCCTATGTCCTACTTAAAGGACGGCGAATATGCAGGCATCGCCATCGAACTGGTGGAGCGTTTCTGCCGCAAGTACGGTTACACACCTGTGTTCGACAATATGGATGTACAGGCTGCCGTTGCTGCTATCGCTTCCGACAGATACGATATGTGTGCTGCATCTTTGTCGGTCACTGAAGAACGCAAGGAAAGTATCAGCTTTTCAGACCCCTTTTATCACGGCGGCATCATGCTGGCGGTGCGGGCAGATGAACTTGCGGAAGGTGAAGTGCCTGTCAGCAGGACGGTAAAGTACACCGATTACAACGGCAAAACGATAGGCATTCTTTCGGGGACGAATATGGAAGAAGCAAGCTTTGAGTATTTCCCTGACAGCGAATATCTGTATTTTGATGACTACTCAGCGCTCAACATCGCCCTGATAAACGGCAAGATAGATGCTTTCCTCGGGGACGAACCTGCCCTGAAAAGCATACACAGCGCTGAACCACGGGTGGACTACATAAAAGAAAGGCTGACAAACAATAAGTATTCCTTCGCCTTTCGCAAGGACGACCCTGCCGAAGCCGAACTTTGCAGGCAGTTCAATGAATTTCTGGCAAAGGCAAATGCTGACGGTACCATGGACGAGATAAATGAAAAATGGTTCTCAGGCGATGAAAGCGAACAGGTCGTTGACCTGACAGGATTTTCAGGCGAGAACGGCACCCTGAACGTGGTGACTGTTCCCACCGATATGCCTATGTCCTACTTAAAGGACGGCGAATATGCAGGCATCGCCATCGAACTGGTGGAGCGTTTCTGCCGCAAGTACGGTTACACACCTGTGTTCGACAATATGGATGTACAGGCTGCCGTTGCTGCTATCGCTTCCGACAGATACGATATGTGTGCTGCATCTTTGTCGGTCACTGAAGAACGCAAGGAAAGTATCAGCTTTTCAGACCCCTTTTATCACGGCGGCATCATGCTGGCAGTGCGTGCAGAGGACCTTGAAGGTACTGCCGCAGCTTCTGATACGATAAGCATAAGCGAACTCAACAGCCCCGACAAGACCATCGGTGCCTGCACTGGTGCTGCGGGCATGCTGGCAGTGGAAAAGCTTCTGCCCGATGCAAAGCTTGTCACTTACGACGATCAGCTGACAGGCTATGAGGAAGTCAAGCTTGGCAGACTCGATGCATTCGTGTTTGACCGTTCTATCATGCAGCTTGCAATTGATAACGGACTTGAAGGAGTAAAGCTGCTTGATGAAGATCTTGGCGATGAGGTCAGAGTATCGGTGGGACTTTCACCTGCTGCAAAGATACCCGACCTTGAAAGCCGTGTAAATGAGTTCCTGGCAGAGAAAAGGGCTGACGGCACGCTGGACGACATAATGTCCCGCTGGACAGTTGCGCATGATTACACCATGCCCGATATCGGGACACCCGAGTCTCCCGAATTAAAGCTTACAGTGGGCACGAGCGGCTGTGTCGAACCTTACAGCTTTTATAAGGACAACGAACTGACAGGCATGGATATCGAGCTTGCAAGGCGCTTCGCACTATGGCTGAATGCGGATATAGAGTTTGAGGTGTACGACTATTCGGGCATTATAGCAGCTGCAAACTCAGGCAAGGTGGACTGCATATTCGCAAACCTCAACATAACCGAAGAACGTGCCGAAGTCATAGATTTCTCAGACCCCATATACACCATACAAAATGCGGTGATGGTGGCTGATAGATCACCTGCCGAAGCAAGCGATGAAGTGCGTTCAAGACCATTCTCCTACTATGCCGAAAACGGAACTATCGGTGCGATAACGGGAGGACTGTATGAGGTCGAGATACAAAGGCGCTTCCCCGAAGCTAAGATATTGCAGTTCAATGCCCAGCCCGACCTTGCGGTTGCGCTGAGTGAGGGCAAGATAGATGCATTCACCTGCCCCGTGTCTTCCGCTGAGGATTTCATGGCTGAGGACGACACGCTTACATATCTCGATGAGGTGTTCATGAAGATACCTTACGGCGTTGCTTTTCAGAAGGCTGAGGGCGGGAACGAACTTCGTGACCAGCTGAATGGATACCTTGCAAAGATACATGCTGACGGCACATATAATGAGATAGTGGATACATGGTTCGGCAGTGACGAGAGCAAAAAGACGGTGGATATACCGACTGACGGCAGCAGAGTGCTGCGCTGCATAACCGCATCGACCATGCAGCCCTATTCATATATCAAGGACGGCAGCAATGCAGGTCTTGAGATAGATATCATCGCACGCTTCTGCAAGGAGTACGGCTACGGGCTGACCATAGACAATGCGGATTTTGGTTCGCTGATAGCAGGCGTATCCTCGGGAACTTACGATATAGCTTCGGGCACGATAATGATAACCGAGGAGAGGGCGCAGAGCGTTGATTTCTCAGATGTTTACTACACCACAGACGCAGTCGCAGTTGTAAGAAAGGAAGCTGTTTCCGCCGCAGAGACCGAGACTGTTAAAAAGCAGAGCTTCATCGATGAGATGAAAGACAGCTTCAACAAAAACTTTATCCGTGAGGACAGATACAAGCTGATAATCGAAGGCGTAGGCACCACCTGCTTTATGACGGTGATGTCCGCACTGTTCGGCACGGTGCTGGCATTCCTTGTATGCATGTTCCGCCGCACGGGCAGCAGGCTTGCAAATGTCATATCAAATATTTATGTCAAGCTTTTGCAGGGCACACCCATGGTCGTGCTGCTGATGATACTTTATTACATCGTGTTCGGAAGATCGGGCATATCCGCTGTTTGGGTGGCTGTGATCGGCTTTACGCTGAACTTTGGAGCATACACATCTGAGATAATGCGTTCGGGCATCGAGAGTATCGACGGCGGTCAGCGTGAGGCTGCGCTGGCACTGGGCTACAATGAGAACCAGGCATTTTTCAGGTTCATCTTCCCGCAGGCAGCACAGCGTTTTCTGCCTGTATACAACGGCGAGATAATCTCGCTGCTGAAAAGCACCTCAATCGTCGGCTACATTGCCATACAGGACCTGACCAAGATGAGCGACATAATCAGGAGCCGAACTTATGAAGCGTTCTTCCCGCTCATCGTCACAGCGGTGATATATTTTATCATTGCATGGATACTGTCACTGCTGCTGAAGTTTGTGCTGAAACGCATATCCCCCAAGAGGAAGAAAACGAAAGGAGCGGCGTAAAATGAGCATGATAAAAATAGAGCATCTTAGAAAAGAATACCCCAACGTAACGCCGCTTCAGGACGTAAGCGTTGAGATAAACAAGGGCGATGTCATATCTGTGATAGGACCGTCAGGCACAGGAAAATCCACGCTGCTGCGCTGCCTTAATCAGCTTGAAGAACCCACATCGGGCACTGTTACGGTGGACGGAGAGGTCATTACCGACCCTAAGTGCGACATATCAAAAGTGCGACGCAAGATGGGAATGGTGTTTCAGTCCTTCAACCTGTTTGCAAACCTGAATATCATCGAGAACGTCATGGCAGCACCTGTCAGCCTGCTGAAAGTGCCTAAGGAACAGGCAAGGGCAGAGGGCATGGAACTTCTCAGGAGAGTGGGACTTGCTGAAAAGGCGGAGAACTTCCCCG
Organism: uncultured Ruminococcus sp.; assembly: GCA_946544695.1. Taxonomy (GTDB): domain Bacteria; phylum Bacillota; class Clostridia; order Oscillospirales; family Ruminococcaceae; genus Hominimerdicola. The sequence continues at coordinate 5,615 of CAMNMO010000053.1, forward strand.
ATGAACTTTCGGGCGGTCAGAAGCAGAGAGTCGCCATAGCAAGGGCGATAGCCATGAGACCCGATATACTGCTGTTCGATGAGCCAACATCGGCACTTGACCCTACAATGGTGGGCGAGGTGCTGTCAGTCATTCGCTCGCTGGCAAAAGATGGCATGACCATGATGATCGTGACACATGAGATGAAGTTTGCCCGTGATGTCTCCACAAGAGTTTTCTACATGGACGAAGGCGGGATCTATGAGGACGGCACACCCGAGCAGATATTCGAGCACCCTCAGAAAGAAAAGACCCGCATATTCATCAAGCGCCTGCGTCAGCTGACACTGGAGGTCACATCAGCGGACGTTGACCTGCCTGGCTTTGTTTCGCAGATGGAGGAATTCGGACGCAAGAACCTGCTTTCTGCAAAGACGGTGCGCAACATGCAGCTGTGCTTTGAGGAACTGGTGGTTCAGAACATTCTTCCCGCTGTCGAAAAGGACGGTCTGCCGATAAAGATAGTTACAGAGTATTCCGAGATAGACGGTTCGGCTGTAATAGAGACAGTCTACGGCGGAAAGAAGTACGACCCGCTGACTGAGGGCGATGAACTTTCAGCAATGATAGTGAGAAAGCTCGCCTCAGATGTAAGGTACAGCTATGACGGCGGGAACCGTGTGGCTGTCAGGTTCGTTTAGGTTTACAGATCCCACATAAGATATGATCGGGCTCTCCCGCTTAAAACGGGGGAGCCTGTGCTTTTCAGCCGTTATCACGACAAACAGGGCGCTGAATACCTGTAAAAACAAAGCTTGACATCTGATACAGAAAGTGCTATAATTAAGTTAGACTTGCCTAACTAGCAGCGGCATGTCATAATAAAAAATGTGGTTATCCCTTTAACACACCATTTTATACAACGGTGTAACAAGATATAAGTATTGTGATGTATTCTTTTCCCCCGCCGTAGGCGGGGGAAAAGAATACCGCCAACTACTGTTAATTCCCGCCGAAAAGCTGTTTAGTGTGATGTGTCAGCGGGATAACCATGTTTCTGAATGTATTTTAGCATATCCCGAGCGGATTTGTGTTAAAATTTGGTTAACAGGATATCATGCGTATAAAACATCTGCGATAAAAAAGACCGAGCCGTGCAGGCATACCCGCACGGCTTTTCGTCTTTCGGGGAAGCAGGGACAGCTTCCCAACGTTATGTATGGAATGTGATTCAGCGGCTTACTATGTCTATGATGCCCTCGATTATCTGAGGGTCGGGGTAGTCCTTGCCTTTCGTGCCGTACAGCATTGCAAATTTGAAGTTGTCTGCCATACATTCTTCGGGGTCTATGACATAATAGGTGTTCGTACCGAATACCTCATCGAAGTTTGATGCCTGTTCTCTTGTATAGTAAGTATCTGTGCCGTCGATGGGTACAAGCACAACGTCCTTGCAGTCATCGTCACTTGACTTCGCTTCGGCATAGTCCTTGGTGGTTATAAAAACAGCGAAGCAGTCTATATCCCTGCCGTCTATGTTGAAGGTAGCATAGGCGTTATGGTGTTCCACATCGGGGTTGCTGGAATATTTGTCTTTCAGGCAGGGCGGCAGTTCAAAATCGTGGTCTGCAACGGTGAAGTTTATGAGCGAGTACATCTGTGCCCTGAATTCGGGGTCACATCTGGTGAGGCAGTGGAAATACTCATGCCACAATAACTCATCAAGTGTATTCTGCCCGGGGATAAGGTCTATTAATGCAAACACCGTAGCTATCTTGTCATTAAGATATATCTCGGTGCCGTGGGTATATCCGCCGGCACCTGATTCGAGCTGCATATCAGCGGATATCATGACTATCTCATCTGTCTCGGGAAGCTTATAACCGTTTCTTTTCAGCGTTCTGCTCATTTTGGCAAAGCGGCGGTCGATGGAATACTTTTCAAAAAAGCTGAACTCATTCACGCTGTCAGCGGACTTTTCCAGCAGTTCGTCCATTGTGCCGCCTGTCTTTTTCAGCCTGAAATCAATATCGTTCTGCGTGTAATTGTCGTAGTATTCGGTGTTTGCAAGCATCAGTTCTCTGCCTTCCTCTGCGGTGGCAAAACGGTGCGGGATATCCTGCGAGTATACCTTTGTCATGATGATATCATATACTATAAACAGCAGTATGATGCCAAGCAGTATCAGCAGTATTTTCTTTACACCGAATTTTCGTTTTTTCTTTTCCATGTTTCGTTCTCCTTATCTTTGGTCTGTATTTGTTATCGGCATTATGCATTATATCATGCTGTTCGTGAGATTTCAATAACTGTTTCCCGAAATGCTTTTTTTCGGTACCGAACGGTCAGAACTGCGGCAATGCTGCATAAGCTGTCATATAATATGATGTGGTTATCCCGCTGACACACCACAAAAACAGCGGCTATACAGAACTTAAGGTTCTTGGCGTATATCTTTCCCCCGCCGCAGGCGGGGGAAAGATATACAACGCTCAATTATCCTTTTGTTCACCGCATTTTTAGTTGGTGTACTAAAGGGATAGTCATATAATATGATGCTCCCGCTGACACACCACACTGAACAGCCTTCTGATAAGGTAACAATAGCTGATGTTACAGCGGTGTGTAAAATGGTGTTATTACATTTCCATCATTAATACACCGAAAATGCGGGGCAGTCATCTGTGGGAGGATCTTGCCGTGACAGAATATTTACTTGATATTGAAGCCGAGATAAGCTACGCACGCAGGTGGGCGTTTTCATTTTCACCCGACTACTATAACTTTGAAGATCTCGGCGGTGACTGTACGAACTTCATTTCTCAGTGCCTTTACGCAGGCGGTGCGGTGATGAACTTCACCCCTGACACGGGCTGGTATTATATTTCCCAAAACGACCGTGCAGCCGCCTGGACGGGTGTTATGTACTTTTACAGGTTCATCGTAAATAACCGCTCGGCGGGACCTTTTGGCAGGGAAGTGCCCCTTGCCGATGCGGCGGTGGGTGATGTTATACAGCTTGGCAGCGGCAGCAGGTTTTATCACAGCCTGCTGGTAACAGCCGTGCGCAGCGGCATGCCTTATGTGGCAGCACATACCTTTGCTGCCTTCGACCGCCCGCTTGACTCATACTCCTATGAAAAAGCCAGATGCATAAATATCATCGGCGCAAGAAGATATGGGTGAAAGGGGCTGCAAGGCAAAAAAACAGCACCGCAGGTCATGCATGCGGTGCTGCTGTGTTTTATCATGTCATTCGCCCTGTTCGACTTTTTTGATGTCGTCATTCGATGCACTTTTGAGGGAGTAGGTATCAAATGCGGGTTCGGTGGGCAGCTGTATCTCGATGTTGTTTATCTTGATCTCCTGTGCCTTGCCTTCGGACATCTCCAGTTCAAATACGTGGCCGCCCTTTGTTCTGTCGTCTGATACAAAATGCAGGTGCCAGCCCGCAGCATTTATGCCGTCCATATAATCGGGATAATAAACGCATACCAGTGAACCGCTGATATCCTCAAATTCAAAATCCTTCTGTGTCACGCTGAGGGCGTCTTTCAGGGAGACATGGTGTGCCTTGTAACCCGATTCTGACCTTGCACATACCTTAGTAAAGCTGCCGTCGATACGCACCAGATGCATGCTGTTCAGCCCGAAATGTTCTTCTATCTTCAGGGTCAGCTGTTCTTTCAGCATGGCTATGTTATCCATCTTCCCGAGCGAAAAACCCCTTGCGTCCTCCATTTTTGCCACCGATGAGAACGGCACGCCCGTGCTGCCATCGGCTTCTGTAACAGCACCGTTGTCCGATGCCCTGTAACAGTGTCCGTCAAGAACTATCATCTCGCCGTTTACGTCTTCAAATGTACCAAGCCCCGTGTCGCCGTGACAAAGCAGTTCTGAGACCGTCACCACCGATTTTGAATATCCCAGCGCCAGTGCCTGCAAAGTCGATACCTGATACATCTTGTGTTCTTTCATCACATTATCCTCCTTATATTGTCATTTACGCTGAGAGCATATATTTAAGCGTATCCTTGTTGGGTATTATGGCGCTGCGTATTATGTTTTCGATCATCAGCGGCAGCTTCTTTTCTGCCGTATCGTTGACTGCGGCATAAACACCTGTATTTGCACCTATTATGTTAAGTTCATTAAGCTTGTTCATATATTATAACATAAAACAGTTAATTTGTCAATGAGTTGTAGGCAATTTGCATAATTATATTATTGCGGGTAAATTTGACCATAATAAAAAGTCTGCACAGCCGTAGCTTTGCAGACTTTCTGTTGCTATTATCAGTTTTTATTCAGTCGTTTGGTTATCAGCTGTGCGCTTATGCCTGTGAACAGTCCTGCGATGCAGCCCGAGATAAGCAGAAACGGCAGATAGCCTATGACAGTTTTGCTTTTGAGCACTATCATCGCCACCGTTATCTGACCTATGTTGTGCAGCACCGCCCCGATGACGCTCAGAAACCAGATGTTCTTTTCATCGGCTATGCGCCTAAGCAGCACCATTCCCGCAAAGCATAAAACGCCGCCCGCTATGCTGTACCACAGTGCCATCAGGTTGCCCGAGAAAAGCGCACCCAGCAGTATCCGTGAAAACAGCATCATGGCAGTTTCGGCGGGCGTGAAAGTGTATATGCAGTACACCGTCACGATATTTGCAAGCCCCAGTTTCACCCCGGGTATAGGCACGATATCGGGTATGCGCAGTTCGATGATGAATATTATCAGCGCAAGGCAGGTAAGCAGCCCCAGCTTTGTCAGTCTTTTTACGTCCATAAACTCACCTCGCCGTGCCGTCAACAGTGCTGTTCTCGTATTCTATGACCAGTCTGTTGGGCAGGCAGACTATCGGCGTGTCGGGTCGCAGTCTGCCTGTTTCTATGCAGATATGGTCGGGACAGTCAGCGTGCTGCATGCGCACCTCGCCGTCCTTTATCTCGATGATGTTCTTTCGACCTTCATATTCCACCTCGATGTTGCGGTCGGGCGTTCTTGTTATATCGATGCGGTAAAGCTCTTTGCCGTCCTGCGAGATGATGATGTTCTCGCCCGCAGGTCTGAGCATTAGGTAAGCGCACCATGCCGCCGAAACAAGCATTATCGCTGCGGTGATGATGATAAAAACCTTTCTCCTGTTCATCTGTGCAGCACCCTGAGTTCTGCGGGCACGGTAAGTTCAAAGCTGTCCTCTATGCCCTCGGTTATTATGAACTCTCCGCTCTCGGAAATGAGCACCATGTCGAAATCTCCGCTCTCACGCCATAGTTTTTCTGCGCCTTCCTCACCCAGCACGTAAAGCGAGGTCGAAAGTGCATCGCAGTAACGCCCTTCCTTGCCGATAGCTGTTGCACTTACAAGACCGCTCTCGGCAGGTCTGCCTGTTTTCGGGTCGAGTATGTGCTTGTATATCACGCCGTCCTGCTCGAAATAGCGTTCATAGCCGCCCGAGGTTATCACAGCGCCCTCGCCTGTTTCAAGGGTCGCTGCCGAACCGTCACCGAACGGGTCACGAATGCCTATCTTCCACTTTGTGCCGTCGGGCTTTGTCTCACCCAGCGTCTGTATATTGCCGCCCAGATCAAGCAGCGCACAGCTGACTCCCTGAGCTTTAAGTGCCTCCACAGCCATGTCGCCCGAACAGCCCTTTGCAACTGCGCCCAGGTCTATCTCCATGTCGGCGGGTATAGTGACTGTGCTGCCGTCAAGCGCTATCCTGTCAACGCCCGTGTGTGTCATAAGCTCATCTATCTCACTGTCATCGGGCACACGGTATTCACCTGTTGTGAAGCCCCATGCGCACAGCACGGGGTAAAGGCTTATGTCAAGCGCACCTGATGTTTTGCCGTGCATGTCTATCGCAAGGGAAAGCAGGTCTGCCGTTTCGGGACTGACTGCCGTTCCGCTGCCGTCAGCATGGTCAACGGCATATATCTCGCTTGCCGTATCTGTCACGGACCACAGCTTTTCCAACCGTGATATCTCGTCAGTCGCAGCTTTTATGCCTGCATCACGGTTTTCGCCGTAGGCAGTAACGGTTATATATGTATCCATTGCAAAAAGCGAACCGCTTGACTTCTCATTCGGGTCGGAAGCGGGTGAAGCCGCTTTGCTGTCACCGCAAGAGGAAAGCATGGTCAGGCAGACAAGCACAGGCAGCACGGGGGATAGTTTTCGCATAAAGCATCTCCTTAAATACGTTTGTATGAACTAACGGGAATTATATCACAAAAAAGCTGAAAAGTCAACCTGAG
>CAMNMO010000054.1 GCA_946544695.1 uncultured Ruminococcus sp.
GAAGTCTCAAAGCTGCCCTGCTTTGACCCCTCATCGGTGCAGGAAGCTTATGACATGATACAGCAGGCATTCGAGTATTCAGAGGAATACCACACACCTGTCCTTTTCAGACCCACCACCCGTGTCTGTCACGGCTATGCATCGATCGAAGTCAAGGACGACAGCGAATGCAAAAAGAACACACCCGAAGGCTTTGTACGTGCCCCCTCAAAGTGGGTCATCTTCCCGAGACTTTCCTTTGCGGCGCACGGTGCCATCGAAAAGAGAAATGTCTGTCTCTCGAAGGTGTTCAGCGAAAGCGGGCTTAACCCCTGCACAAAGGGCAGCGGCAAGCGTGGCATCGCAACACACGGCATAAGCTATACATACACGATGGAAGCACTGAAAGAAACGGGTATATCCCCTGCCGTGCTGAAAGTCGGCACACCCTTCCCATTCCCTGAGGAAGCTGCGCTTGATTTTCTGAACAGCGTTGATGAGGTGCTGTGCATAGAAGAACTTGACCCCGTCATCGAACGTGGGCTGACTTATGTGTGCGGAAAATACGGTCTCAGCAAGAAGATATACGGCAAGCTGACAGGTCACATACCGCCCGCAGGCGAGAACACCTGCGATTCGGTAAAGCGTGCAGCTGCGGCATTCATGGGTATCGAACTTCCCGAGACCGAAAAGGCAGAGGACGTTCCTGCGCTGCCTGTAAGACCGCCCGTGCTTTGCGCAGGCTGTCCGCACAGGGCATCTTTCTTTGCGGTAAAGCAGGCAATGAAAGGCAAAAAGAGCGTATTCTGCGGCGATATCGGCTGCTACACACTGGGCAACGCAATGCCCCTTGACATGGTGGACACCTGCCTTTGCATGGGTGCAGGCGTGAACATCACACAGGGCATCGGCAGGATAGCGCCCGACACGAACTGCTTCGCCTTTGTGGGTGACTCGACCTTCTTCGCATCTGCCATAACAGGTGTGGTGAATGCGGTATACAATCAGGCTAACATGACGCTGGTGGTGCTGGATAATTCCACCACAGCCATGACAGGTCATCAGCCGCACCCCGGTACAGGCAGGACCATGATGGGACAGGTAGTCGATAAGGTGGATATCAAGGCTGTGCTGCACGGCATAGGTGTCAAGACCGTTGAGACAGTAGATCCACTTGACCTGAAAGCAGCGGTAGAATGCGTAAAGAAAGTATCGGCAGAGGACGGCGTAAAGGCTATAATATTCAAATCGCCCTGCGCTGTGCTGATAAAGGGCAATGCGCCCGCAGTGATCGACAGCGGCAAGTGCATAAACTGCAAGAAGTGCATAAACTCGCTGGGCTGCCCGGGGCTTGTCATCAAGGACGGCAGTGTTGCCATAGAAGCGGGTCTTTGCACAGGCTGCGGACTGTGTGCGCAGGTATGTCCCGTAAATGCGATAGGAGGCGGCAAAAATGCAGAATAACATACTTATATGCGGTGTGGGCGGACAGGGCATCGTGCTGACCTCAAAGCTTATCGCCGCAACTGCGATGGCAAAGGATATACCCGTGATGAGTGCAGAGACAATAGGCATGGCACAGAAGGGCGGCAGCGTGTTCAGCTTCCTGAGACTGGGCGATGGGCTGTACTGCCCCATGTTCCCGCAGAAAACAGCTGACCTTATAATAGCGTTTGAACCCGCTGAGGCTGTGCGCATGCTGCCTTTCCTGAAGGACGGCGGCAAGGTGATAGTCAACACCCACCCCATAATGCCTGTTACAGCATCGCTGAAGGGCAGCAGCTACAACGGCAGCGAGATGCTTGACTATCTGGCACAGAAGGTCGGTGACTTAAAGACAGTTGACGGCGAATCTGCCTGCGTGACTGTTGGTTCACCCAGGGCACTTAACATGGTCATGCTTGGTCAGGCGGTGCGCACAGGTGTGCTGCCATTTGGCATAGACGATGTGGAGGACACCATGAAAAAGACAGTCAAGCCGCAGTTCATCGAAATGAACTCAAAGGCACTGAGACTGGAGATCTAAAAAGCAAAGCCTTTCTCCCACATATCGGGAGAAAGGCTTTTTTCATACTTACATTAAACGTCACTCGTCCTTGCTGCTGTCGGCATCTTTTTCCTCTGCCTTCTTTGCTTCGTCCTTCTTCACCTCTTCGGCAAGGGACACAAAGTCGGGCAGCTTATCCTGAGTCACTGTCAGGTTATTGTTATACATGGTGATGATATCCTGTTCATCATTGTAAGCCTGTGACAGCCCGCCGTCCTCACCGACGATGAAGCTGCCGCCCCACTGACCTATGTACGACCACAGTGCGTGTTCATCGGCAAGGGACTGTATCAGCGGCATGCTGCCGCACTCACTCATGGCGATGGGCTTGCCGCCCGCTATGCTTTGCAGATACAGCAGTGTGCTTGCCTGACCGCCCTTTCCGCCGCCGTAGATATCAGCAGAAAGCATATCGCAGTATTCACCGCCCACGAACCAGTCTGCATTCTGTGCCGACCACACCCAGATAAGGTTGTGCAGCCCGTGATATTCGGTCATGCGCTTATACATGGTCTTCCAAAGCCACTGATAGGCTTCGGCATCGCTGCCCCACCAGTAAAGCCCGTTTGAAGCTTCCTGCAAGGGTCTCCACAGCACTGCTGCGCCTTCGTCACGCAGCTTTGTCAGTTCAGCCGATACCTTGTCGATATCGCTCATCAGCTGCACGCACTCCACCGAGACAGCACCTCGTTCAGCCATATCATTCAGCGTGTCCATATCCATCAGCGCCACATCTTCTTCGGTGACTGCCTTAGTTATATCGAAATCCGCATTCTCAGCATAAACGCTTTCGGTATCGTCTGGCTTGTTTGGCGAAGTCCAGTTCCACATATAGCCTATGACTGCGCCTTCCTCAAACCTGCTAAGCGCTTCACCGACCTCAGCCTGCGCCTGTTCCTGATGTTCGTCGCTTGTAACATACATCATGTCACCCAGACGTATCGCAGGATACTTGCCTGTTACCTTATATATCAGTTCGCTCTCATAGCTTGTGCCTATGGTGTCGTTCTGCGCAAGTATGACCTTGCTGCCATAGCAGTCGCAAAGGTACTTATACAGCGCCTTTGCGTTATACTCAGCGTCCTTGTCGGACAGTGCTGCGCCGCCTGCGCTGAGTTTCAGCTTGCTTATCTCCTCACTGGCGATGACATGTACCTGGTCGATATCCACAAGCCCGCTTTCGGGAATGAACGCCACCTTGTTCTCGCCCTTTTTGAGTTTTATGTTTTTGAAGGATATGGCAGTGAACTTGCCCTCATCTGTCACGGTGAATTCGCTGACCTTTTTGCCGTTGACGCTCAGTCCGCCCGCTGCGGCTTCATCGGAAGCTGCGGTAAGCACGATATTATAATACTGTTCGCTCGGCACCTCAAAGCTGACAGACCAGTCTGCTTCATCACTTATACCTGTGACATAGCCGTCGCCCTTGTAGTCCTTCCTGCCTGCCGCACCTGTTGCGGTGCCGCTGATGCTGCCCGATTCTGCCTGATAGGTCTCATCGAACTTCTCGTATTTAAGTTCAGCCGCCTTGATGGTGACTTCCTTGAAGGTCTTTACCTCCTCAGTCTCATCTTCCTGTTCGGGCACGGGAGTGACTGTCTCCTCCTCAGTGACCTCCTCATCATCGGTAAGCAGGTCCTCATCAGCCGTCAGCACGCCCATATCCACCGAAACATCGGTATTCTCAACTATCTCATTGCCGCAGCCCGCAAGGCATGCAGCCATCACTGCCGCAGTTACGGCAGCCCTAAACCTCATCTTCATTTTATTAGCTTACTTTCCTCTCTTTACACACCTTACCCGAAAACGACCTCAAAGCTGCCGCCTTCTTCGGTGTTTACCTCTATGCAGTCACCATCGGTCTCATACTCTGCCGAAACGCTGACTGCCTTGCAGCCCGTCGGTATGACCAGTCTGCAAACGCCGCCTTTAAGGGACGTTATCACGCATTTCTCGGGTCGGCTGTCAGCCCACTGACAATCCACCCTGAAAGCACCCCTTGCCATCAGCCCCCTGAAACTTCCGCAGGTCCAGTCGGGACTGAGTGCGGGCAGCAGCTGTATCTCGCCGTTCTCGCTTTGCAGAAGGCTTTCGGCAATGCCTGCTGCGGCGCCGAAATTGCCGTCTATCTGGAACGGCGGGTGCATATCGAACAGGTTATCCGAAGTGGAGTTTGCAAACAGCGCCTCGATATTCTCCCTGACCTTTTCACCGTCATGCAGCCTTGCCCAGTGGTTTATTATCCATGCCCTTGACCAGCCTGTATGTCCGCCGCCGTGCGAAAGCCTGCGTTCGATGGTCGCCCTTGCAGCCTTTGCAAGTTCGGGGGTCTTCCTGACAGATATCATATCCGCAGGATACAGCGCAAACAGCTGGCTGATGTGCCTGTGACCGGGTTCAGCTTCATCGTAGTCAACAGCCCATTCCTTTATCTGACCGTATTTGCCTGTCTCGGGCTTGGGCAGCCTGTCACGCATAGCTTTCAGCTTTTCGCCGTACTCACGGTCGGTATCCAGCACCTCGCCCGCTTCGATGACAGCGGTGAACAGCTGATATATTATCTGGCTGTCCATAGAGGGTCCCATGCAGACAGAACCCTTTGCGCCGCTTTGGGTTATATATGTATTTTCGGGCGACACCGACGGGCTTGTGACCAGCCTGCCGCTGCCGTCATCTGTAAGGAAATCCACAAAGAACAGCGAAGCTTCCTTCAATGTATCGTATTTTTCTTTCAGAAAATCCCTGTCACGGGTGAACAGCCAGTGTTCCCATATATGCGTGCACAGCCACGCTGCGCCCATCGGCCACTGTGTACCAGGCATCCACAGGTCCTGCGGTGCGGTATCGCCCCAGATATCCGTGTTGTGGTGGCAGACAAAGCCGCCGCAGCCGTACATCTCCTTAGCAGTTTCCCTGCCGTTTTGTCTCATGCGTTCGATATGGTCGAACAGCGGCGCATGCAGGTCGCCAAGTCCGCTGACCTCAGCACACCAGTAATTCATCTCGGTATTGATGTTCACCGTGAACCGACAGCCCCACGCAGGCCACATATCCTTGTTCCATATACCCTGAAGATTCAGCGGCAGTGTGCCCTCACGGCTGCCTGCTATCATCAGGTATCTTCCGAAGTCGAAATACAGGCTGACAAGCCCGTTATCCGCCTTGCCCTCCCTGACCCTTGCCAGGCGTTCATTTGTGGGCAGTGTCTCATCGCAGCTTTTCTCAAAGGCTATCTCTGCCCTGTCAAAATAACTGCGGTAGTCCTCTGTATGTTCACGCAGCAGTTCATCAAAGCTTTTTTCAGCCGCCGTGATGACGTCCAGTTCTGCCGCTTTTTTATAGTCCTTCACCCGATAATCGGTCTGTGCGCCGAGAATGATGGTCACGCTGTCGCAGCCTTCGGTGATGATGCTGCTGCCCCATCTGCGGACAGTTCCGCCCTCACATAATACCCTGATATATGCAGCGAAACGTATGCCGTCCTCACTGCCGCAGCCGCCGTAATAGAGTATGTCGGTATCGCTGACGGGGCTGTTGTCATCAAAATAGTCGTCCCTGCCGTCAATGCCGATCTTCAGGGATATGCTGCCCGCTTTATCTGCGGAAACATTTACCGCCAGCACCTGTGCGGGTTCGGAACAGATGACACGCCTTGTGTAGTTCACGCCGTTTATCGAATACTCGGTGGTGCACACAGCATTTTCCAGATCGAGACTGCGGTATTTATACTCGCAGGTATCTTCAAGATGATGCTGTATAACAAGGTCGCCCAAAGGCATGTAATGCCGCTGATTTACAGGCGTGCCGCAGAAAGCTTCCAGCACGATCTTTTCAGCTTCGGCTATCTTTTCATCACGCAGCAGCTGCCTTACTTTTTCAAGCTGACCAAGTGCGGAGGGGTTGTTTCGCTTCCTCGGTCCGCCCGACCACACCGAATCCTCATTCAGCTGTATCTTCTCATAAAGCGGCTGTCCGAAACACATGCCGCCTATCCTGCCGTTCCCGACGGGCAAAGCCACGTTCCAGTCCTCAGCAGGGTCTTTGAACCATATCCTTCTGTTATCCATAATCAGCACCGCCAATCTCAGTCTGTATCAGACACATATACTATATTATAACATATATCGGATCGAATTACAAGCATCGTGTGAAAATTTAGGGACATTCGGGTGTAAAAGCTGTGACCGTCCTGCTTGACGTGAAATCAAAAAAGTGCTATAATCTTCTGTGACCGCAAATACACCGCAAGGGGGGTACACCATGAAGATAGAAACTGACGGCGGCAGGGTGCTGATAGATGAGGATACCACAAGGGCTTTCTACAAAGCTAACAGCAAGCATAACAACTGCGAATGTTCGGGCTGTCGGAATTTCCGTGCCTGTCTGCCCAAGCTGCCCGATAAGGTAAAGGCATATTTTGGCAGCGTGGGCATTGACGATATGGCTGTCATTTCCGAGATAATGCCCCTTGCGGCTGACTGTGACGGAATGATGCTTTACGGCGGTTTTTTCCACATTGTGGGAGAGCTTGAAAACATTCCCTCTTTGCCCTACGAGATACCCTGTTACGAATATGCCGTCGATGAAAACGGAAACAAGACCACAGTCTTTGCGGGAAAACAGACCCGCTATCACACCGAAACATCTCATCGGAAGCTGTGCGATGACTTTGATATATGGTTCTCAGGTTCAATTGCAATGGTGCCCGAAAACTTCCCCGCCCCCACGCTTCAGCTGGAGATATACGCCAGACTGCCCTGGGTGCTTGATGAGGAGAACACCTACTGATAAAAAGCAGACTGCCTTTCTGCAAAAAAAATTTTTCGGCATGTCAGTTTTTTCCTTTTGATACCGACTTAGCTTATGAAACGTTTCAAAAGTGAGGTTTTGTATATGACCGATAACGAACTGCTGTCGCTGATGGCTGAGGACCCTCAGGAGGGGCTTTCAGCCGTGATCGGCAAGTACAGCGCTTATGTTATGAAGATAGTGCGGATAAAGCTTAACGGCTGTCCGCAGGAGGATATGGAAGAAGCTGCCAGTGATGTTTTTATGGGATTTTTCCGCAGTGCGCAGGAATGCGGCTGCAAGGTGCGCTCGGTAAAGGCGCTGCTGGCGGTGATAGCTGTGCGCCGCTGTGCGGATATCCTGAAGGAACATCTGCGGCATGCCGGCAAGGTGGCTGAGGAAGATGCAGGCAATGAACTTTCCGAAAGTCCCGACACACAGCGTATAGAACTGCTGGACGCCCTGCACAAGCTGGGCGAACCCGACTGCTCCATATTTTTACGCAAATACTTCATCGGTCAGAAAAGCAGCGAGATAGCTGCCGACCTCAGCATGAAAACCAACACAGTGGACAAGCGCATATCCCGTGGGCTTGCCCGACTGAAGGAAATGCTAAAGGAGGGTATGTGATGGAAGATAAGCTCAAAAAGCTTCTTGTCGGCATGACCGCAGATGAAGCCGCCGACTTTGAGACTTCTCTTGATGAGTTTGCCGACTCAGCCGAGATAAGTGAAGAAGAAACACAGCGCATACTCGCCCTGACCATGAGAAAGGCGGGAAACGAAATGGAGAACACCATTCAGACAAGCACAGCTATAAAGACAAATAAACGCAAGTGGAGCAAAAGATTTCTTATATTCGGCATAGCTGCGGCAGCCATTGTGGGGCTTGCAGCGGCAACGGGCGCTGTTGACCGTGTACAGCAGCATTTTTCGGGCGGCGACCTTTCACCTTATTCAGCTGAGGTGCTGGGTACCATGTGTGAGGTGTCGAACGATGATATCACACTGACCGTCAATGGTGTGGTGCCTGATGTCAACGGCACTGTCATAAGTGTCAGCGTGACATCGCACTCAAAAAAGGGCGAGGAGATAGTGGGCGAGCTCAACTATGTCAACGGCAAGATGTCTGAAGAACTGATGGACCTCGGCATGAAGTACGGTGACACTGATATGACCGAAGATGAATATATACAGCTGCTGAAGGACGAGGGTCTGTATGAACACGACCTGAACAGCTTACAGCTGAGAAACGGCGAAAGAGCGACCGACCAGCATGTATTCACATGGCGAGAGTATGAAGAATACCCCAATACCCCCGAAGGCATTCAGGAACGTGAAGCGCACGCCCTGTACAGCTCACTCACCACTGCCAATTTTGAACGTGACGAGTCGGACACCGTCTTTTTTGAGAATTATTTTGTGATAGATCCTTTCGTTATGGAAAATCAGATAGACCTGTCACAGCCGCTGATAGTCGCCGAGACTGTATCGGGGCTGTCACTGGAGATAGACCTGACGCCTTATATAGACACACGCAGGCTGACGGCAGAGAATGGTTTTGAAGATGTTACCATAAGCTCATACACGCTGATGGTAAAGGCAGGCGAAAATGACTTCGCAAAGGGCTTATACCTGAAAGACGGCATGTTGGACGAGAACGATATCTCAACAGCGACTATCCATTATAAGGACGGTCACACAGAAGACCTTCAAACACTGATGTCATACTCGAGAAGCGTCGAAAACGGTGACGACGAGGAATTTGACCGTGAAACAGCTTTCAATGACCCTTCGACGATAGACAGTCAGGAGCTTGTGGCTCACCCGAACGGAGAGCAGCCGTTTGACCTTGACAGCATAGACTATATTGTGATAGACGGCATCGAATACCGCTACGCAGAATGACACACACCGCCGCCCCTTTTTCGGGACGGCGGGCGTTGTTGTTTATGCAGGATACCTTTGATACCCTATCGTCATGACAAAGTCTCATCATCTGTGCAGATAGTTTTTTATAAGTCAGGTCACAGTAAACGGCACAAATTATCTGAGATCAAACAGCAGGCGGTCATATAAGCCCTTTTGGGCGGTGTTATAGAAATGACCATATTTTTTTGAAAAAAAGCGTAACCGAAAGACAGCGTGAACGTCTAACTTATGCAAGCGGGAAAGCTTGGTGCATGCACAGATAAAATGTGATACGAAAGCGTGATCATGATGGATATAAGCATAGACGAGCTGATACGGCTGCTGCTTGAACAGATGCAGAGCGAGACTGCACCTGAACAGTCAGACAAGGTGGACAGCTACTTTGTAAAGAACGGCGAAGAACTGTTTTTCAAGCTGGAGAACTACACTGCCGCTCACAACATCTACACCCGCACAGATGACGAGGTACATATAACAGGACCCGAAAGCTTCTGGTTCTACGTGAACAGAGAAACAGCCGACGGCAGCAGCAAACAGCTGTGCAGAGTTGACATGGTATATCAGGACGTGATAATGGTCGGCAACAAGATATGGAAAATGCAGAGCATCACACCTGTGACAGAAGAATGATATGACAATATAAAACTGCCCCGCACCGATGAGCGATATCGGGCGGGGCAGTTGTTGTGTATGAGCTTTTATCAGGAAAGTTCAGCCCTTGCCTTGCGTGCTGCGCCCACAAGGTTTTTAAGGCTTGGTACAGTTTCCTCAGTACCTCTGGTCTTTAAGCCGCAGTCGGGATTTACCCACAGCTTTTCAGCGGGGATATACGCTTTCATCTTTTCGATGGCAGCAGCTATCTCGTCCTCTGAGGGCACTCTGGGCGAATGTATATCGTAAACGCCGGGACCCACTTCTGTCCTGAAATCATTGGCTTTGAGGACTTCCAGTATGGTCAGGTCGGAACGTGATGCTTCAAATGTGATGACATCTGCGTCCATGTCGTCGATATCCTTTATGATATCAGCGAACTCACTGTAACACATGTGGGTGTGTATCTGTGTTTCGGGACGCACGCCGCTGTGCACATATCTGAATGCAGGGATAGCCCAGTCCAGGTAATCCTCACGCCAGTCACTGCGGCGCAGGGGCAGCTTTTCACGGAGTGCAGCTTCGTCCACCTGAATGATGCTTATGCCTGCGGCTTCAAGGTCAAGCACTTCCTCACGGATAGCCTGTGCTATCTGGAATGCGCTCTCCTTCAGGCTGATATCCTCTCTGGGGAACGACCAGTTGAGTATGGTAACAGGACCTGTCAGCATGCCCTTCATGGGCTTGTCGGTAAGGCTCTGTGCATAAGCTGACCAGCGGACGGTCATGGGCTTTGCACGGGAGATGTCGCCCCAGATAACAGGGGGCTTTACGCACCTTGTGCCGTAGGACTGCACCCACGCCTTTTCGGTGAAGATGTAACCGTCAAGGCACTCACCGAAATACTCTACCATGTCATTTCTCTCATACTCGCCGTGCACCAGCACATCAAGTCCGATCTCCTCCTGAAGTGCCACGCATTCAGCTATCTTCTTCTCCACAAAGCTCTCGTAGTCAGCCGCAGAAAGCTCACCTGTGCGGAAGGCTTTTCTTGCAGCCTTCACATCTGCGGTCTGGGGGAACGAACCTATGGTGGTAGTGGGGAAAAGGGGCAGTGCAAAGCGTTCCTTCTGTATCTTTTCACGCTCGGCAAAAGCGGGCAGGCGGACAAGGTCGCTGTCGGTCAGGGCAGCTATCTTCTCCCTTACAGCAGGGTTAGCGCCCGAACGGACGCCGCTGTGCAGCTTTGCATTGTGCTTGTATTCTTCGGTGTTTTCGGGGATATCTGTCTCTGTCAGCTTTTTGAGGTCATTAAGCTCGCCCAGCTTTTCAGCCGCATAAGCGAAATGCTGCTTTACCTCATCACTGAGCTTGCTCTCGTTGGCAAGGGTGCAGGGTACGTGCAGCAGCGAGCATGATGTGCTGATGACGATATCGTCAGCCTTAGTTTTCAGCTCGTTGAGTATCTCAAGGGTCTTTGCATAGTTGTTGCGCCAGATATTCTTGCCGTTGACAACGCCCGCAAACAGCACCTTGTCCTTCGGGAAGCCGTTCCTGCACACCAGTTCACGGGAAAGTTTGCCTTCCACAAGATCAAGACCGATGCCGTCAAAGGGCAGCTTGCAGAGTTCGGCATAGCAGTCACGCACATCACCGAAATATGTCTGCGCCAGCACCTTTACCTTCCTGCTGCCTGCCAGTATCTTCTCGTAGAGAGAAACAAAAAGCTGTATGTCCTCAGCAGTCATATCCTTTACCAGTGAAGGCTCGTCCAGCTGCACCCATTCAGCGCCCAGCTCATCGAACTTGTCGAGCAGCTGTGAATAAGCCGCAGCAGCTTCATCTGCATGATCGGCAGCGGTCTTGCTGCCCTTATACCTTGCCAGTTTCAGGAATGTGTACGCACCGATGATGACAGGTCTTGTCTTTATGCCTGCTTCAAGGGCTTCCGCAAACAGGTCAAAGGGCTTTGTACCTTTGAGTTTCAGCACGGTGCTGTCATCTATCTCGGGCACCATGTAGTGGTAGTTGGTGTTATACCATTTCTTCATCGCCAGCGCCTTTACATCGCCGCTGCCGCCCTGATAGCCCCTTGCTGCCGCAAAGTAGGTATCAAGCTCGGGCAGACCAAGCTGCTTGTATCTGTCAGGCACAGCGTCCAGCAGAAAAGCTGTGTCCAGCACGCCGTCATAGTATGAAAAATCGTTTGACGGTATCAGGTCTATGCCGCTGCTTGCCTGAAGCTGTAAGTTGTAGAGCCTTATCTGCCCCGCAGTCCTCTCCAGTTCCTCAGCATCTATCTCGCCACGAAAATACTTCTCGCTGGCAAATTTCAGTTCACGAAGGTCACCTATTCTTGGGTAACCGATAATTGCAGTATTCATTTCCTACTCCTCCTATATGATTAATTTGTGATTCTTATTATAGCACACTTT
>CAMNMO010000055.1 GCA_946544695.1 uncultured Ruminococcus sp.
ATCTGTATACCGTCGATATATCTGTCCCACTTATTCGGGTTATCGTCTATGATGCAGACTACCTTTTCGTCAAGTTCCTTAGACTGCTCGATATCACGCAGTATCATCTGACCTGCGTTGCCCGCACCTATCAGCATGACACGCTTGGTCTTGCTGCTGGTGGTATCACTTCTTTTATTGCCCGACCTGTCTCTGACAAGCAGTATGAACCTGTAACAGAAACGTATGCCGATAACAAAAGCATACTGCAAAAGCGGACCCACCACATAGTAAGAAATAGGCATACGCTTGAACAGAAGGGTTATAAGCACAGTATGTATAACAGTCAGTTCAGCAGTTGCAAGTGTTACACGTTTCAGCTCGGAAAAGCTTGCGAAACGCCAGATACTCTTATACAGCCTGTTATACCAGTGAACACCTATCACCGCAATTGCATAGATAGGCAGAAAATACATATAGGCATCAATATATTCTCTGGAGATCTTTGTGAATCTCAGATCGTATCTCAGCCATAATCCTGCAAAATAGCTTCCCGCAGCAACTATGACATCATAAGCCATCAGATAAAAAGAAATGATCTCCCAATGTTCAAACTTTTTTCTGGGTCTGAGTTTAGTCTTCAGCTGCTCCTTTGTTTCCTTGTCCATCGGACGGTTCTCCCCCCAAAATATATGTTAATTTTACATTAATTATTATATCATGTTTTGTTATAAAAAGTCAAGTATAAGTCAACAGAATAAGAATTTATTTGACTTTTCTTAATTGTATATTAATTACAAAACAAGCCCCAACATAAACTAATAATGTCGGGGTTTGTAAAAGTCTGAATATTTAAATTTATCAGCCCTTTGCTATCTCAGCCTTGATAGCTGCAAGCAGCTCATCATAGGTCTCATAAGCGGGCAGTTCGGGATAATCAGCCTTGATCTTATCAGTGCTCTTGAAAAGATAGCCTGCACGGCTGTTTAAGATCATTCCCAGATCGTTGAAGCTGTCGCCGCTGGCGATAGTCTCAAAGCCGCAGGACTGCAGAGCCTTAACGGTAGTCAGCTTGGACTTCTCACATCTCATCTTATAGCCTGTGATCTCACCGTTGTCACCAACTATCAGCTCATTGCAGAAGATCGTGGGCATACCCAGCTTCTTCATCAGGGGCTTTGCAAACTGTGTAAAAGTATCACTGAGTATCAGCACCTGGCAGCAGTCTCTCAGTTCATCAAGAAACTCCTTTGCACCTGGCATAGGGTCGATCTTTGCAATGGTCTCCTGTATCTCCCTGAGACCCAGACCATGCTCCTTCAGTATAGCAAGGCGGTACTGCATCAGCTTATCATAATCGGGCTCGTCCCTTGTGGTCTTTTTCAGTTCGGGGATACCGCTCGCCTCAGCAAAAGCGATCCAAATCTCAGGTACGAGAACACCCTCAAGGTCAAGACAAGTTACTATCATTTTTCATTCCTCCATATAAGTTTCGGTTTGCACCTAAATAATTATACACCATGAACGCCGATTTGTAAAGGGCTTTTTGCAATTTTTATTTTCCAATCCTGCAAAATATATGCTCCATTACCTGTTATATATAGTTTTTTACATGCATGATGAGGTGTTTATGGCAGAATTATCCACTGAATATCTGTTACTGCCCATGCAGACTTCCCTGCTGACTTATAGTGATCGTATCAAAACAGCGGGACGCTAACTGTAAAATTTAGTTTTATTATAAAGTGCAATTTTGTAAAAAAGGTGAAAAATCGTTAAATTTCTGAAAACCCCCTTGTCAAGAGGGGAAATATACGTTATAATGTAGATGTGGAACGGTTAGGTCAAACTAGCCGCATATATAGATGGAGGTATGTATAATAATGGGCAGTGCTGACAAGATTTTATTTGACAATGATTCGAGAGTTGCACCTCTGGGTCTTATACCTATGGCAGGCGCTAAGGAACTGGGCGAAAAGGTCAACGCTTATCTGGTAAAGTGGGCTAATGAGGATAATTTCTTCAAGGATACATTCCTTGTTGAAGCTGAGTGCCCCAGATTTTCTTCAGGTGACGGCAAGGGTCTCATCAAGCAGACTGTAAGAGGTAATGACCTTTTCATTCTCTGTGATATGGGCAATTACAGTGTTAAGTATGATTACTTCGGTCACGAGAACTATATGTCTCCCGACGATCATTATCAGGATCTTAAAAGGATAATACAAGCTGCCAGCGGCAAGTGCCACAGGATAAATGTTATAATGCCTTCTCTTTACGGCGGCAGACAGCACAGAAGAAACTACCGTGAGTCTCTCGACTGCGCAGTAGCACTTCAGGAACTTCAGGCTATGGGCGTATCCAACGTGCTTGCATTTGATGCACACGACCCCAGAGTACAGAATGCCGTTCCGCTGATGGGCTTTGACAACATAATCCCTTCCTATCAGGTACTCAAATCAATGTTCAGGAATCTTGATGATTTCAGACCTGACAAGGCACACTTCATGATCGTATCACCCGATGAGGGCGCTATCAACAGAAATATGTACTATGCTTCTGTACTGGGCGTTGATATGGGAATGTTCTATAAGAGAAGAGATTACTCCACCGTTGTTAACGGCAGAAACCCCATCGTCGCTCACGAGTACATGGGCAATGACGTAAAGGGCAAGGACGTATTTATCGCTGACGATATCATTTCTTCCGGCGAATCCATGCTGGAAGTTGCTGTTGAGTTGAAGAAGAGAAATGCAAACAAGATCTACTGCTATGCAACTTATGCTATCTTCACCAACGGTCTTGCTTCCTTTGACAAGGCTTATGCTGACGGCATCATTGATGGTGTATTCGGCACTAACCTGACATACCGCACACCTGAACTGCTGCAGAGAGACTGGTTCCACGAGGTCGATGTGGCTAAGTACATCGCTTACTACATTGCAGCACTCAACCACGATGCTTCGATCTCCGAGGTCATCGACCCCCACAAGAAGATATCTGCACTGCTTGACAAGTACGATATCAAGAAGGGCAACTGATAATAGTAAACTTAACGGGCGAGTTCATCGCCCGTTTGTTGTATAGCGGCTTTTTTTCAAAGAAGAGGTGCGTATGCTTAAAAGATTCATCAAATGGGCGGAAAATAACAGCTGGAACATCGATTTGAATATCGAAAAAGCAGAACTTCCCGATAACATAAAAGAAAGATATACCGTACCTGACAAGTGGTACAGCTTTATCTCATGTATCGGAAAATGTGAGAACAGTACAGCAGAAAAATGGTTCCTGACGCCATCGGACTATCAGACAAAAGAAGATGATGAAGGCTTTCGATGGAACGAATTTGAGATAATGAGTCTTGAATGGACTGACAACGACAGCTGTGTGAAAGAATACTGGGATAAGCATCTGCCGATAGTCATGTCTGTTGAGGACGGATATGCTTATTATGCCATAAATACAGATAACGGCACTGTTGTTGAGGGGTGTGGACCTGAGTTTGAGGAACCTTCTGTTGTCGCTGAAAGCTTTGAAGCATTCATAAATAAGATTATCGCAGGCGAGATAAGGCTTTGACCAAAAAGGAGAACAGATATGGTGTTATTCACGACAGACAGACTAACAGTGAGAAAGTTCAGAGCGGCAGACCATAACGACCTTGCTGAGATACTGACCGATGAAGAAGTTACATATTTTGAACCCTACCCCACCTTCACTCGGGAAGCCTGCAAAAAGGAAGCTGAAAATTTTGAAAAAAGCGATGAATTCTTTGCGGTGGTGCTTGGTGATAAAGTCATCGGGAAAATATATTTTTCAAAAAGAAACTACGGCACCTGTGAGATAGGGTATACCTTCAACAAAAGCTATCAGGGCAATGGCTATGCGGCGGAAAGCGTGGGTGCGTTCATAAAATATGCTTTCGGGACACTTGGCGTAAGGCGTATCATCGCTGAGATAGATGCACGCAACGAGAAGTCACTTAACCTGGTAAAGCGGCTTGGAATGCGTCAGGAAGCATTGCACAAAGAGATCTTCCCAAGCAAGGAAGACCCTGAGAGGTATAACGATTTTTATATATTTGCCATGCTGGCTAAGGAATGTAAATAACAGGAGGGATAATATGATCTTCGCAGGTATAGTTGCAGGCGGAAGCGGCACAAGGATAAAAAATGCTGACAAGCCAAAGCAGTTCATTGAGATAGGCGGCGTACCTATACTGATACGCACGATACGTGCCTTTGAGGATATAGGTGAGATAGAACGCATCTATATAGGCATAAACCCGGACTGGTATGACTACGCTGATAAGCTGCTTGAGGAATTTGACGTCAGCACAAAGCGTGTCAGGCTTGTTACAGGCGGCAAAGACCGCAATGGCACAGTGCTGAACATTCTCCGTGAGATAACGGGTATATTCGGGGTCAACAAGGGAGATATACTTGTTACCCATGATGCAGTCAGACCATTCGTCAGTGAGAAAGTTATCAGAGAGAACATAGAATGTGCAATGAAGAACAACGCCTGCGGCACTTATATCCCATCTGATGACACAATAATCAGGACGGATAACGGCAGAACAGTCACAGAAAACCTGAAACGCAGCGAACTGATGCGTGCACAGACACCTCAGACCTTTGAGATATCCTCGCTGTGCGCATGCATAGAAAAGCTTGGTCAGGAAAGGCTTGCACAGCTGACCGACACCTGCGGCATAATGACCGAATGCGGCTACCCTATCCACATCGTTCAGGGCGAACCGATGAATTTCAAGATAACCACCGACCACGACCTGATGATAGCGGGTCTGATGGCTTGCGACTGACAAAAACGCTCACCGTGAAATGCGGTGAGCGGTTAT
Organism: uncultured Ruminococcus sp.; assembly: GCA_946544695.1. Taxonomy (GTDB): domain Bacteria; phylum Bacillota; class Clostridia; order Oscillospirales; family Ruminococcaceae; genus Hominimerdicola. Next base: position 4,838 of record CAMNMO010000055.1, read on the forward strand.
TTTACTTATAGATGACCTTCTTATGCCAGCATTTTTTGCCGCAGCAGGGACAAGTCATTTTCCTCGAACGTCCGCTGTGCATCGCCATAACAACGTCCCTGAACTCGGGAACATACGTGTTTCCGCAGTTACTGCACTTATAATAACCTGCTTCCGTTTCGATCTTGAGTGCGTGATACAAATAAGAGAAAAACTGCACCGCACCGACGATCATCAGAATAGCTTTCAGTACATTTGGTATGCTCGCATAAGCAGCGATAACCAGAAGCGCCAAAAACGTTATAACAGACGGTATTCCCATCCAAATTTCAAGGTCAAGCATCATGCGGTTCTTCTTCTCTTCATTTTCCTTTAATTGCAGCATTGCTGCCTCAGCAGCTTCCTTATAGTTCTCCATAGTGACTCTCCTTCCGTTGAACAGATCGTTTATACTGATGTCGAGAAGTTCGCAAAGCTCAGGCATCAGAGATGCATCGGGCATGCATTTGCCCGTTTCCCATTTTGAAACGGCACGATCAGATATACCGAGTTTCTCGGCAAGCTGAGCCTGTGTAATTTTCTTTTCCTTTCTGCAAGCGGCTATGAATTTACCTATCATTATCTGATCCATACGCCTTATCCTCCTTTCTGTGCTTATCATAGCACAGAATTTCATTTTTGTACACGAACTGTCGGTTGAGTTTGCTGAAACTGCGTATTTACGGCATTTCAGGCGATACTCAACCTGTGGTTGAGAGAGAGCACTAAATATAAAACCATGTCCCTGACAAAAATGACAGGGACATGGTCGTTCGTCAAGTAGAATAACTTGACATTAATTACCTGTGGGTATGTAGGGTCTGATAGCACCTGCAAGGTTGCTGACAGGCATAGTCTGAAGCCATACATGACCGGGACCTGTGATCCTGGTGTTAAACAGACCTTCACCGCCGAACAGCATATTTTTCAGACCAGGCACCTGCTCGATATCGATGGAGCAGGTAGCTTCCATAGCTGCCAGACAGCCTGTATCTACCAGCATCGACTGACCCTGAGCCAGCTGATACTCAACGATAGAACCGTCAAGCTCAAGGAATACAGTACCCTGACCTGAGAACTTCTGCATAATGAAGCCCTCACCGCCAAAGAAACCTGCACCCAGCTTTCTCTGGAAGAATATCTCCATATTAACGCCCATTTCAGAAGCGAGGAATGCCGACTTCTGTGCAACGATAGGCATCTGTGTAACATCCATGGGCTTTATAGCTCCCGGAAAATTTGATGCCATAGCGATCATACCGTCACCATTCATAGCAGTGTAGATATTCTGGAAGATCGACTCACCTGAGAACATTCTGGTCAAAGCCTTTCCGACTCCACCACCTGCATTTGTGGACATGTTCATGTTTGGGCTCATCCAGCTCATAGCACCCTGCTGACACTTGATAGCCTCACCGTTTCCCAGATAGCAGATAACTACGGGCAGCGGCTCTCCTTGGATCTCGTAACGCATAATTGTATACCTCCTTTATTTGTCAGGCTATATGCCTGTACTTAACAGTTTTGAAAGAAATTCAGTCAAGTTATTAAACTTGATATAAGCTTTATCAAGCATTTCCTCATCGGGTTCTATCATATCGGGAACAAGCACGGGTATCATTCCTGCACGGTGGGCTGAGATCACTCCGTTTCTTGAATCCTCGACCGCAAGAGTATTTTTGGGGTCAACACCAAGCTTTTCACAGGCGATCAGGTAGATATCAGGCTCAGGTTTTGAATTCTCCACCATGTCACCGCCCACGATGACATCAAAGCAGTCGATAAGACCGACCTGCTTCATCTCAGTGACGACCGTGTCATAGCTCGTTGAAGATGCAAGCCCTACCCTGACTCCCCTGCTGTGCAATGCTATGAGCACATCAGCAGCGCCGTCTTTAACGGGTATTCCCTCCTGCTCAAAAGCTTCACGTATCACTCTGCGTGACTCAGCATAAAGCTCGTCCATGTCAACGATATGTCCGTAAGCCTCGTTGATGATACGCTTTGTGTCCTTGGTACTTCTGCCGATGCAGCGGCGGATATTCTCCTCAACATTTTCAAGCCCGAAGCTTTCACCGACTTTCAGCCAGCAGCGCATACTGAGCCTTTCAGTATCGAAGATAACACCGTCCATATCGAACACGATACCATCTGTATTTTCTAATGTGTACATTATCTTCTCCCTATTTGAAGTACATATAAAGATCGCACTTTATCATGCCGTTGTAAAGCTTGCGCTTCTTGTCAGCCTTTTTGCCGAAGAACTTCTCAAACTCCTCATGCGGTGAGATTATGTAGCAAGGTCTTTCCCTTGACGGCTGCAAATGTTCACCCAGACGCTTATAAAGCTCCTCCGCATCACGTATCTCAAGCAGACGCTCACCATAAGGCGGGTTGCAAAAAGTGATGCATTCTTCGGGCTGAACGAATTTCCTGATATCCTGTTCCTTGACAGTTATCTTTGAGGCAACACCTGCCTTCTTGGCGTTGTCACGGCTGAGTTCAACAGCAACATCATCGATATCAAAGCCAAAAGCCTTGAAAGTTCCCTGTCGGTCAAGCATATCCATCGCTTCGGTACGAGCGTTCTGCCAGATCTTCTCAGGTATCTGCTGCCACTGCTGCGCTGCAAAATTCCTTCTTATACCCGGTGCAACTTTCAGCGCCTTGTAAGCAGACTCGATAAGAAATGTACCCGAACCGCACATGGGGTCACACACAACGGAATTTGCCCTTACCCTGCCCAGGTCTATTATACCTGCCGCAAGGGTCTCTTTAATTGGAGCAGCATTGGAATTTCTTCTGTAACCACGCTTGTGGAGACCCACACCCGAGGTATCAAGATAAAGTGTGAAAACGTCTTTCATCAACGAAAACTGGAGCTGATGCTTAGCACCCGTCTCCTCAAAATATGAGATGCCATACACCTGTTCAAGCCTTTTAACGCATGCCTTTTTGATTATCTTCTGACAATCGGGCACGGAATGCAGCTGTGAATCAAGCGAATATCCCTTAACGGGAAAAGCATCGAATTTACCGATGAGATCTTCAAGCGGAAGTTTATTGACCCCCTGAAAGAGTTCCTCAAAGGTACGTGCAGTAAAGCTTGTCAGCTCTATCAGCACCCTTTCTCCTGTGGATATCCACAGATTTGCCTTAGCCATTGTCTCAAAGTCGCCGTCAAAGCTGACCTTTCCATCAGTGACTGTTATATTCTCTCCGCCTATCCTTTCGACCTCGAATTTAAGTGTCTTTTCAAGACCGAAATGACAAGGGACAGCTAGTCTTAATTTATTCATATTTGACCTTTCAAAAAATGACCTCCGCACTAAGTACGGAGGTCACGGATAGTTAATGTCCGCCGTAGCAATTTTCCGGCATATTGGATGCCTTAAAGTATCCTGTCTGTCTGCTCGAGCAGTTCGTAGCGATATTACCTGTCCTTGTACAGAAATCTACCTTTACAACTGTATCAGGCATCGGGAAGGTATCATCAAAGCTCTTATGCTCCTCAGAATCTGCGATATCGCCGAAGATATTCTTCCATATCGCACCGATATTCTGATAATCATTGGTAGGTATGGTCTCAGGATCCTGATAACCGATCCATATACCCGAAACATAGTCAGGTGTACAGCCTACGAAGTTAAGGTCCTGCCATTTTTCCGAAGTACCTGTCTTACCGACCAGATCGGTCTTTTTAAGCTTTGCGTATCTACCTGTACCTTCCTTGTCATTGATAACGTACTGCATCATACGGTTCATTATATAAGCAGTGCTGTCAGATATCGCCTGCTTATATCCGTCATTCTTTTCATAAACGACATTACCTGAAGCGTCCTCTATCTTATAGACAAAGCTTACATCATATTTTTTACCGCCGTTACCGAATATCATATAAGCGCCGACAAGTTCCTCAAGGCTCATACCCAAGCTTCCGACTGTCATAGCAGCGTAGTCAGATTCATCGTCAGTAAGTGAATTAACATCAAGCTTGGTTTTCAGGAAATTATAACAATAAGCAGGGGTCAGCTTATCTACCAGCTGTGCAGGCATGGTATTCAGGGATTTGAGCAGCATCTGATAGGTGAACAGATCCTTATAGGACCAGTTTCCTGACAGACCGTCTTCTGAATAGTTTACAGGCCACTGACTCTTGGTACCGTCAGGGTTTTCCTGTTCTCTGAGAGGTTTATCGTTATAAAGTGAGGTCATCGTGATCAGATCCTGATCCAGGGCAGGTGAATACGATGCTATTGGTTTTATACAGGAACCTGGTGAACGTTTACCTGTTGTAGCGGGATTGTAGCCACGTATGCTGGTTTTTTCAGAACGGCTGCCGACAACAGCTTTAACATTTCCCTTATAGTCCATACAGATGAAGTCCGACCATAAAGTATCCTCTTCGGGATCCATATCATAGGTCGTGAAGTTAGTCGGGTCGAGCATTGCCTTTTCGACCTTTCTCTGCATGTCAATATCAACGTTGCAATAAACGTTATAACCATTTTCGTAAAGTTCAGTCTGAGCATCTTTATAAGAGGTACCTGATTCATCAGCTATCCTGGAGATAGCTTCCTCGATAGCAGCATCGAGATACCAGTCGGTCATACCCTGTTCTTCCATCTCTTCTTCATAGACAGTCGCACTTGAGTAGTCGAAGTTGCCTGCCAATTGCAGTTTCTCATTGATCGCTTCATTATATTCCTGACCGGAAATTGCACCTGCTTTAAGCATGTGATCCAGGCAATACTTACGTCTGATATTGTTATTTTCGATACTATCGATGGGGTTATTATCGGCGGGAGCATTGTTCATTCCTGCAAGGCAGGCAGCCTCAGCAAGATCAAGCTCTGAAACGTCCTTACCGAAATAAAAATTGGCAGCTGCCTGAACACCAATGATCTCGTACTGTTTTGTGCCCTGCGGCACGATATTAAGGTAGCTTTCGAGAATAACATCCTTGGTATAGGTCTTCTCCATATTGACCGAACGGAAAGCCTCACGGAGCTTACGTTCGATACCTGCAACGCCCTTTGTTGCGTTATCACCGGTCAGATTCTTGATAGTCTGAGCAGTGATGGTCGATGCACCACCTCTGTCACGAATAGGGATGATACTGAAAACAATAGCCGCAAAGGTACTTTTGAAGTCAACGCCGTCATGGCTGTAAAAACGTTCGTCCTCTGTATAAACGAAGGCGTCCTGAACGTACTGAGGGATCTGATCAAGATCTGCCCAGACAAAATGTCTGTTCTCATTCCTGATAGCATAGTACAGTTTGTACTGATCCAAAGGCTCATCAGTCTCCTCATCATAATCTGGATTATCATACAGGAATCTGGTAACGTTGCTTTCGGTTCTTTTCTCAAGCTCAACAGATGTGGTCGAATCAGCAAAATTCATTACATATATGGTAAGAACAGTGCCAAAGATCGACGCAGTGATGATCAGGATAAGAAAAACAGAAAGCAGCAGAGTACCCAAAGCCTTTAAAATGTGGACTATCGGGTTGACACGCCTTTTCTTCCTTTTTCTTGTTGTTTTACTTCTTTTTTGTTCCATAAAATATGACCTTCCGTTACTAACTGAGCAGAATAGTTGAATCATCTGCATTTATATTATTATACCATATTTTCGTAGATAATGCAAGTATCACAGATACAAATTATAATAACAGAGACCTGATAAAACAGTACAATAATACAATGTTCATTTTAGATATATCTCTATGATCTGAACAGAAATGACAGCATAAAAAATGGGGACGAATAATCGTCCCCATGATAATGCCGATTATTCAGCGTCGGTCTCTTCCTCATCATCAAGCAGTGCTCTTCTGGAAAGGCTGATCCTCTTCTTATCAGCGTCGATCTCAGTGATGCGGCAGTCTACAACGTCACCAACAGCAAGTATATCAGCAACATTGTTCACTCTCTGATTTGCGATCTGAGAGATGTGGATAAGACCATCGATACCATCAATGATCTGAGCAAATGCGCCGAAAGATGTGATAGAAACGACAGTAGCCTTAACATCCTGACCTACCTTATAGTTGTTCATGAATATCTCCCAGGGATTCTCGGATTCCTTCTTATATGTAAGAGAAACCTTCTTGGTCTCGGGGTCGATATCCTTGATCTTAACGGTAACAGTGTCGCCGATAGATACAACATCGGAAGGATGCTTGATCCTGTTCCAGCTCAGGTCTGCTCTTCTTACCAAGCCGTCAACGCCGCCCAGGTCAACGAATACGCCGTAATCAGTGATGGACTTAACTACGCCCTCCATCTCTGCGCCAACTTCAGCAGTCTCAAAGAACTTGGACTGTGCAGCAGCTCTTTCCTCTCTTGCAACAGCTCTTACAGAGCCGACAGCTCTCTGCTTAGCCTCATTGACCTCAAGGATCTTGAACTTAACAGACTGCTTGAGCAGCTCGTTCAGGTCGAAATCTCTCCTGGGTGCAGCCTGAGAAGCAGGAACAAATACCTTCACGCCATCGGAAGATACCAGTACGCCGCCCTTTACAACGTTGGTAACAACGCCTTCGAGAATCTCACCGCTCTCAGCAGCGTCCTTGATCTTCTGGAAGCTCTTGACAGCGTCAACTCTCTTCTTGGAGAGCATAACAGTGCCGTCAGTATCGCTTGTCTTGATAACGATCAGGTCGATAGTATCGCCTACGCTAACTATATCTGAGGGCTTCTTGGTAGGATCATCAGTAAGCTCGCTCAGTGCAACGTAGCCTGTGTGCTTGGTTCCGATGTCAACAATGACCTCGGTATCGT